>NZ_DASSTI010000021.1:0-4615 GCF_035708005.1 Segeticoccus sp.
ACCCTTGACGAAGGCGCCGCGGTCCGCGGCCGGGTTCTCGATCATCGCCGGCGAGTTCGGGTCGCTGGGGTCGTACTTCGGGTTCTCGATCGACAGGGGCACGATCTGCCAGCCCTGCCGGCACTCGTTGGCCTTCGCCTCATCGGTCGTCGCCGTGCAGGCGACGGGCACGTTGAGGTGGACCGGCACATCCGGTATGCCGGGCTGGTACGTCTCGGTCGCGGCGTCCGCCGGGTCGAGCTCGTTGCGGGTCGTGTCGTAGGTCACCGTGGCCGCGATGCCGCCGTTCTCGTTGGCGGTGTAGGGCTCCACGCCCCAGTCGATCCGACCGCGCAGGCCGATGATCGGCAGGAAGTTGACGTCGACGAGTTCACCGAGGATCGTCGTCGGGTCCGTCTCGTTCGCCGCCTGGTAGGTCAGGCCGGTCGTGCGGTAGCGCGTGTTGAACGCCTCCAGCACCAGCCACTTGCCGAGCGGGTAGGTCTCCTTGATGTCGTAGTCGCCCTGGCCGTTCGTCGTGACGGTGTTGGTGTACTGGTCCATCAGCGAGTTGTCCCGCTCGTGCACGGTGAGGGTGAAGTTGGGCACCCCCCGCTCACCGGGGTCCCGCTCGCCGTTGCCGTTGGAGTCGACGAACACGGTGCCGTGCACGTGCGTGAACCAGCCGACGATCATCTTGTTGCCGACGTCGCGGACGCCGCCCTTGCTGACCTCGACGTTGAAGCTCCACAGGATGTAATCCTGGTCGTCGTCCCAGATCGTCAGCTGGTAGACGCCGTCGGGGACGTTCTTGATGTCGAAGGAGCCGTTCGTCTCGCCGCGTCCCACGTAGACGGCGTTGTCACCGCGGCTGAGGTCGGAGAGGGCAACCCACGGCTTGTTGATGGGACCGTCCGACTTGGCGCCGGCGAAGCCGGTCTCCGGGACGACCTGGCCGTTCTGGCCGCCGATGTAGGGCAGGCCGGCGATCGCGACGCCCTTGACCTCACCGGTCGGCGGGTTGTTCGCCGGCACGGTGACCGCCTTGGTGTGCACGAAGCCGAACGGGACGGACGGGACCATCTCGGCGCCCTTCGTCAGCTCGTTGTCGTAGCCGGTGTCGCCCTCCTGGATCCAGATGTCGTGGTCGTGGCCGCCCTCGAGGGTCGTGGTCTGGACCCACTGGCCGGTCTCGCCGGCCTTGGGCGCCGGCGGCGAGACGGTCGCGGCGTAGCGGTTCGGGCCGAGGTTCGGGATGACGATCTCGCCGTTGGCGTCGCTGGTGCACTTTCCGGTCGACGTGGCCTCGTCGATGACCGGCTTGCCGTCGACGAAGAGCACGGGGCCGGTTCCGTCGGCGTTCTTGTGCTGGTAGACCGTGCAGAGGGCGTTGCCGTAGTAGTCGGTGCTCACCTGACCGAGGACGTCGGTGAGGTTGGCGGTGAATCCGGCCAGGCCCTGCTCGGCGCCGATCTCGTAGGTCCCGTCGACCGGGGTGTTGTCGTTGAACACCTGGATCCGGATCGTGGCGAGCGGCAACGGCGTCGGGTTCATCTTCACCGTGACGCGCTGGGAGCTGCCCGGCTTCACGGTGAAGTGGGCGCCGTCGATCTTGTGGCCGGGCGAGGTGACCGAGATCAGATACTTGCCCGGCGGCAGGTCCGTGAGCGCCTTGCTCCCGTTGAGGTCGTCCTGGTTGCCCTGCGCCACGATCGGGCTGTGGCCGGAGGTGGTTCGCACCGACGGCCAGGGGCAGGTGTCGGCGTAGTCCTCGTTCGCGGCACCGCCCATGACCCGCGGCGGGAGGCACTGGTCGAAGAGCGGCTTGGCAGCGGTGCCCGGGTCGCCGGTGTCGTCGACGTTGACCATCCAGTGGTATGCCGTGATGGCGTCACCCGCGTGCTCGAAGCCCGGCCCGGTGTTGACGCTGCGGGCGGCACTCACCGCGAGCGTGATGCTGCCGGGGTCGGCCGTGGCGGTGGGCGCCGCCGCGGGCGAAGCTGCTGCGGCGGTGGAGGCCATCACCCGGCTGGCCGCTGCGGCGCCCACCGCCGGGGCAACCTGCACCGTCGCGCCCACCGCGATCGCCGCGGTGGCCGCGACGAACATCCGAACAGCTCGTCGGTGTTTCGACAACGTGATCACGACCGCCTCCAAGATCCGTCGGGCGGGCCCCACCCGAGGCCCGCCGGTATCCCGAAGGTCGCACCGCACCCAGCCACCGCGTGCCCCGCGTGACGGACCGCTCAGCGAACTGTCACCGGCTCGTCGGCGACCTGAACGGGTTCCGGTCATCGCTTCGTCACGAACCGGTCATCTGCCATTCCGAACCCCGGGTGGAGGCGCGCCGGCTGGGCACGGGCACCTGGTGACAGATTGAGGAAAACGAGGTCACCGCTGCCCCTGTGGTGGTCCAATGAGCCGTCGGACCGGGCAGGGTCGAGGGGGATGCCATGAGCACCGTGATGGTGGTCGACGACGAGGAGCGGATCAGGACGCTGCTGTCGCGCACCTTGTCCTCGCTGGGGCACTCGGTCGTGAGCGCCGTGAACGGAGAGGCGGCACTCGACCGCCTGCGAGACGGCGGGATCGACCTCGTGCTGCTCGACCTCGTCATGCCGGGAGGGAGCGGGTTGAACGTCCTCAGCGCGCTCCGGGAGCAGAAGGACGAGATCCCGGTCATCGTCATCTCCGGCGTGACCGAGGTCGGCGCGCGGGTCGAGGCGCTCGACCGGGGCGCGGTCGACGTGGTGGCCAAGCCGTTCAGCATCGCCGAGCTCATGGCGCGCGTCCGCCGCAACCTGGCGACCCACCGACCGAGCCCGGCCGCCAACCGGCTGGAGGCGGCCGGCATACTGCTCGACCTCGACCGTCGCCGCGCCCTGGTGGACGGCCGCAAGGTCACCCTCACCGAGCGCGAGTTCGTGCTGCTCGCCCACCTCATGCGCCGGCGCGGGCACGTGTGCACGCGCGAGGAACTGCTGCACGACGTCTGGGGCCTCGACTTCGACCCCGGCAGCAACGTGCTCGAGGTCTGCATCCGACGGCTGCGCGGGAAGTTCGGCCGTGAGGTCCCGATCGAAACGGTCCGGGGCGTCGGGTACTGCTTGTCCGAGGACTGACGATGCGTCGCGGAACCTTCGAGATCTGGGTGGTCGCCGCCCTCGGCTGCCTCACCCTCATGTGGGTCTTCCCGGGCGAGGAGACGGTGCCGTACCACGTCGGCTACGCCCTGTTCGCCCTCTCCTTCGGGCTGGCGCCGTGGACGGTCCAGCAGACCGCCGGGGCGCTGATCGGCTACACCGCGCTGAGCGGATTCGTGCTCGTGCTCCGGGCGCAGAACGAGGTGATCGCGTGGGAGGAGACGGCCGAGATCCCGCTCATGCTGACGCTCGTCCTGCTGATGGTGTGGCTGGTCCGTCGCCGGGAGAAGGCCCTCGAGGAGATCACCTGGCTCTCCGAGCAGGAGCGGCTCGAGGCGCGGGCCCGTGACCTGCTGACCCGGCGCAGCTCGCACGAGATGCGCTCACCCCTGACGATCTCCCGCGGCTACCTCGAGCTGTTGCGGGCCCGGCCGCGCGATCCCAGCGAGGCCGAGGAGCTGCAGATCGTCGCCGAGGAGCTCGAGCGCCTCACGAGGGTCTGCGACCGACTGGTGCGCGCCTTCCAGGTGCACGGCGACATCGCCGTGACCCCGGTCGACCTCGACGCGATGCTCGCCGAGACCCTGCGCCGCTGGTCGACGGTCGCGGACCGCGAATGGGTCCTGCAGTCCGCGGGCGGCGTCATTCCCGGCTCGCCCGAGCGGCTCCGGGCAGCGCTGGACACCCTCATCGAGAACGCGGTGCGCTACACGGAGGTCGGCGACGTCGTGCGGCTCCGGTCGTTGCGCGAACCGGGTGGGGCGTGGGTCCGGTTGAGCGTCGCCGACTCCGGTCCCGGCCTCACCGACGAGCAGGCCGACCGGATCAACAGCACCCCGGCCCTGCTCCGCGACCCCGCGGACCACGAGGTCGATCGCGACGCCCTGTCCCAGACGGGCCTCGGCATGGGCATCGTCCTCGAGGTCGTCGAGCGACGGGGCGACCGGTTGCAGGCGGCCCGAGCGCCGGAGGGCGGTGCCGAGCTCACGCTCGTCCTGCCCGCCGCGACGCCTGCGGCGCACGTCCTGCCGGTGCCGGCGGCCCCCACGTCAACCACCTGGCCGGTGGGACAGACGGCCTGAGCCCGCGGGTTTCCGCGACGGAGTCGGCGCGGGTCACGCCGAGCGGCCGGTCAGCGGTGGGTGCGCTGGTACCACCGGTACGTGCCGCCCACGACGAGGAACGCGCCGAGCCCGGCCAGCCACACGAGCAAGCCGTGCAGCGCGCTGGGTCCGTGCGTGACGGCATACGACGTGGTGTCGTGGGGCTGGAAGGTGCCGGGACTCCCCGGGTTGCGGTGCGCGGCGAGGGCGGGGCCGCCGCTGGCGACGACCAGCAGGACGCCGAGAGCCATCACCCACAACGAGGACCAGCGCATCGAACGCACGGCCGTCTCCTCCCCACGTCGACTGTCACGGCGGGCCAGTTGCCGGTGCCCAGAGCATTACAGCAACAGGTCCGCTCGGAATGCTCACTTCTTGCACTGGTTTCGC
>NZ_DASSTI010000022.1:0-33425 GCF_035708005.1 Segeticoccus sp.
GGTGCCGACCAGGTGGGCGGTGTAGGTGCGTGAGTCGTTGAGGGTGACCCGGATGTTGGCGCCCTGTTTGGCGCTGGCCACGACGTGGTTGTTGGTCACGATGCGGCCCTTGGTGTCCCAGATGACGCCCGAGCCCTGGTCCCCGGAGCTGCCGTTGGACACGGTGATCGCCACGACGCTGGGGGTGACCTTCTGGGCGACGGCGCTCCAGTTGGGCGCGGCGTCGGCGGCGTTGGTCACCGGGGGCGCGGCCTGGTTGCTGCTGCCGTTGCTGTTGGTCTGGCTGGAGCTGGTCTGCCCGGCCGGGGTCGTGGTGTCGTTGTGGGTCCAGGCGTAGGTGCCGCCACTGGCCAGCGCCGCCGCCAGCACCGCGGCCACCGGCACCGCCAACCACTGACTACGCCGCCCGTTGCCACTGCCCTTGCCGTTCCCCCCACCGACGGAGGGTTCACTGATGGTCATGGGGAGAATCGTGGCGAGAGGCGATTGCCGGGGCCTGTGCCGTCCCTAGGTTTGCGCTGTGGACGACAGACCCGTCACCTGCGGGGTCAGCTCTGCGAGACGGGAGTGCCCTCGGACACGCTGCGGGAGAAGGCCGGCCGCGCGCTGCGGGACAGCGCGTAGAAGATGACCGAGCCGAGGATGGCGCCGATGAACCAGGAGAACGGCGCCGCGGCGGCGAACTGCTTCACGAGCGCCACGGTCGCTGCGATACCAGCCGCGACGACGAACGCCGTCACGGCGCGCGGGTTGACGCCGTGGCGGTAGGCGTACGTCGAGCCCGGCACGTCGCGGTACAGGTCCGGTAGGTGGATCTGGGCTTTCCGGAGCAGGTAGTAGTCGGTGACGATGATGCCGAAGAGCGGGCCGAGGAACGCCGCGAGGCCACCGAGGAAGTAGTTCACCGCCACCGGGTTCGAGTAGACGTTCCACGGCAGCAGGACCACGGACAGGATGGCCGTGATGATGCCGCCGCGCTTGAAGTTGATGTGCCGAGGCGCGACGTTGGCCAGGTCGTAGGCCGGTGAGACGAAGTTGGCCACGATGTTGATGCCGATGGTCGCCACCGTGAACGTGATCGCCCCGAGAAGGACGGCCACCGTGCTGTTCATGCGGGCGACGAGCTCCACCGGGTCGAAGATGTACTTGCCGTAGATCGCCAGGCTGCCGCCCGTCACGATCACCGACACGACGGAGAACGCGATGAAGTTGATCGGCAGACCCCAGAAGTTGCCCACCGTCACGGCCCGCCGGGAGGGCGCGAACCGGGAGAAGTCGCAGAAGTTGAGCATCAGGGTCGAGAAGTAGGCCACGGTCAGTGAGATCGCGGCGAAGAACTGGTGGACCGTCTGCCCGCCACTGAGGTGCTTGTCGGAGAAGTTGAAGCTGATGTTGCCACCGGACTTGACCAGGACCCACACGGCGAGGGCGAGCATGACCACCCAGATGCCGGGGCCGGCGATGTCGGTGAGCTTGCGCACCGCCTCCATCCCCCGGCTGAACATGAGCAGTTGCAGCGCCGCGAGGGCCAGGAAGCAGATCCAGCCCAAGGGGGAGAGCCCCAGGAAGTCACCATCGGTGAGGGGCTTCAGGCCCGGGATGACGCGCAGGAGGAGCACGATCAGCGCCACGGACGCCAGCCATGTCTGGATCCCGTACCAGACGATGGCGATGATCGCGCGCACGAGGGCAGCGATGTTGGCGCCATAGACTCCGAAGCTCGCTCGTGCGAGCACCGGGTAGCAGACCCCGGTGGCTTGTCCGGCATACCCGATCCAGTTCATGCCGATGTTGACGAGGGCGATGCCGATGATCAGCGCGACGAGGACCTGCCAGCCGACCAGCCCGAGCGCGAAGAGACCTGCGGCGAACACGTACCCGCCGATGGAGTGGATGTCGCTCATCCACATGGCGAAGAGGCTGTACATCCGCCAGCTTCGCTCGGTGGCGGGTGCCAGGTCGTCGTTGTAGAGGCGGTCGCTCGCGTCCTCGTAGCCGGGCGGTCGGGTGGCGATGCTGTCAGACATGGATTTCACTGGCTCTCTGGTCCGGGGCGGCGGCTGGCGATGGTGGTCGGCGGGGGTCAGGTCGTGCGGGGGACGACGATGACCGGGTAGGCGGCGTGGCGGATGAGGCGGGCGGACACCGAGCCGAGCAGGACCTGCCGGACGGGGCCGTAGCCACGGGAACCGCACACGAGCAGATCCGGGTGCTGGCCGGGAAGGTCGGCGAGCGTGTCCACGACGTCGGAGTCGACGATGACCTCGCTCGTCGCGGTGACGTCGTTGCCCAGTCCGGCGGCGACCTTCTCCAGTCGCGCCTCCAGCGCGCTGTCGGGGGAGCCGCTGACGGCGACGATGCGCAGTGCGAGCCCGTCGCGGCGTGCCACCATGACACCGACGTCGAGCGCCTGCTGCGCCTCTGCCGACTCGTCATAGGCGACGCCGATCGTGCTGATCCGTGCTTCGGTCCTGCTGTATCCCCGAGGCGCCACGGCGACCGGGCACGGGGCGCCCGGGAGCAACCGTTCGACCGTGCTGCCGAGCGAGATCCGCCCGATGGCCGCCCGCTCGCTGGAGCCGACCACGAGCACGGCTGGCCTTGTCCGTTCGGCGAACTCGTGCATCGCGCGTGAGGCGGACGCGGGCCCGATGGCCTGATAGGTCACGTCGTCCCGGTCCCCGACGACGTCCTTGGCGGCTTGGAGCTTGCGCTCCGCCACGCCGCGGACTTCCCGGAGCCAGTGGCTGTCGTTGATGGCCACCATCAGCCCACGTTCGTCGTCGGGGTAGGCGGTGACGACGGTCGCGGGTTCGTGGCGTCTGGTAGCGATGTTCAGCCCCAGTGCGAGGGCATCGCGCCCGTAGGACGAGTCGTCGAAGCCGATCAGCACGGTCATGGACGGAGTCCTCTCTCAGGTGGTCTCGGGAACGGCGGGCGGCTGCGGAACAGCGCCGCCCGCGAGCTCCCGGTGCTGGGGAAGGATGGTGACGCGTCCCCGGGCGGCGATCGCGTCGGTCAGCGACGCGATCGTGTTGACGTTGACCATGGAGAGGCGCATCAGACAACTTCCGCTTAGTGGAATACGTTTTTCGTATAGCCGATATCGTCCTGAGCGAGCGGAAGCGGTGTCAAGGGATGTCCCTACGTTGGGATCGTTCCAGACTGGCCGGTAACCCGTCCCTCCCCGGCGTGGGTGCCGTGCGCCAGGCGGGCCGAGCCGTCGCCGCCGGGGTGTCGCAGGTGGACACCCGTCGGTGGCGCTTGTTGGATGGGCGCAGTCGAAGGTCGTGGAGGTGCGCATGTTGTTGTCCGACTACGAGCGTGAGCGGTTGATGATCTGGACGGCCGGGAAGCTGGCGGCCGAGCGTCGTGACCGCGGGCTCAAGCTGAACCTGCCCGAGGCGACCGCCTACATCACCTCCTACCTGCTCGAGGGTGCCCGGGACGGGAAGTCGGTCGCCGACCTCATGGAGTCGGGGCGTGAGGTGCTTCGCCGGGACGAGGTGATGGAGGGCGTCCCCGAGATGCTCAGCCAGGTGCAGGTCGAGGCCACGTTCCCCGACGGCACGAAGCTCGTCACCGTCACGGCGCCGATCTCATGACCCGCCGCGGCCAGCACCCCAGCGATCGCCCGGGCGGGCAGCAGCCGAATCCGCACGACCCGGAACGACACCCGAGCAGTGGGCCAGGGGCCCCGAGCATGCCGCGGCGCGGGGGCACGGGTCAGCGCCAGGCCGAACGGCGCCACTACGTCGGTGACCAGCCGGCCACCGACGAGCCGCTCATTCCCGGCGAGGTGCTCTACGGCGATGATCCGGTGGTGATCAACGCCGGCAAGGAGGCCGTCACGCTCCGCGTGATCAACACCGCCGACCGCCCCATCCAGGTCGGCTCGCACTACCACTTTGCCGAGGTGAACCCCGCGTTGGAGTTCGACCGCAAGGCGGCGTGGGGCCGCCGGTTGAACGTGCTGTCGGGCGGATCCGTGCGCTTCGAGCCGGGAGCCACCGCGGAGGTGGAGCTCATCCCGATCGGTGGCCGACGAATCGTCCGCGGCCTGCGCGGAGAGTGTGGAGGTGCCCTCGATGCCTGAGATCGACCGGCAGGAGTACGCCTCCTCGTTCGGCCCGACCGTCGGAGACCGGATCCGCTTGGCCGACACCAACCTGTTCATCGAGGTCACCGAGGACCGTTGTGGCGGTGGCGACGAGGCCGTCTTCGGTGGCGGCAAGTCGATCCGCGAGTCGATGGGCCAGTCCGTGGCCACCCGGGCCGAGGGCACCCCGGACCTCGTCATCACCGGGGCGGTCGTCCTCGACCACTGGGGCGTCATCAAGGCCGACGTCGGCATCCGGGATGGGCGGATCACGGCGCTGGGCAAGGCCGGCAACCCGGACACGATGGACGGCGTCCACCCCGACCTGGTCATCGGCCCTTCCACCGAGGTGATGGCCGGCAACGGACTGATCCTCACCGCCGGGACCATCGACACGCACGTCCACTACGTCGGACCCGACATGCTCCGGGTGGGCCTGGCCGCCGGAACGACCACCGTCACGGGTGGTGGCACCGGCCCGACCGAGGGGTCGAAGGCGACGCTGGCGACGCCCGGCTCCTGGTGGACCCAGCGGATGCTCGAGTCGTTCGAGCCCTGGCCGGTCAACGTGCTGTTCCTGGCGCGCGGCAACACGGTCTCGCACGAAGCGCTCTGGGAGCAGTTGCGCGGCGGTGCGGCGGGTTTCAAGGTGCACGAGGACTGGGGCGCGACGCCGGCTGCGGTCGACGCGGCGCTGACCGTGGCGGAGGAGTCCGGCGTGCAGGTCGCCATCCACAGCGACACCCTCAACGAGGCCGGGTTCGTCGAGGACCTGCTCGCCGCGGTCAAGGGCCGCACGTTCCACGCTTTTCACACCGAGGGCGCCGGCGGCGGCCACGCACCGGACATCATCCGCATCGCCGGTGAGCCGAATGTCCTTCCCGCATCGACGAACCCGACGCGGCCCTTCACCCACAACACGGTGACCGAGCACCTCGACATGGTGATGGTCGCCCACCACCTGAACCCGCAGGTGCCGAACGACCTGGCCTTTGCCGAGAGCCGTGTGCGGGCGGGGACCATCGCGGCCGAGGACGTGCTGCAGGACCTCGGGGCGCTGTCGATCATGTCCTCCGACGCCCAGGCCATGGGCCGGATCGGCGAGGTCGTGACACGCACTTGGCAGACCGCGCACCGGATGAAGGAGCTGCGCGGCTCCCTGCCGGGGGACGGGCCCGCCGACAACCACCGGGCGCGCCGCTACGTGGCCAAGTACACGATCTGTCCCGCGATCGCCCACGGGCTGGAGCAAGAGATCGGCTCGGTCGAGGTCGGCAAGATGGCCGACCTGGTCCTGTGGCAGCCGGCCCTGTTCGGCATCCGGCCGACCATGGTGCTCAAGGGCGGCATGGCCGCCGTGGCGGCGCTGGGCGACCCCAACGCCTCGATCCCCACACCGCAGCCGGTGTTGCCGCGCCTCGGCTTCAACGCGCAGAGCCCGTCTGCGGCGAGCACCAGTGTCGCGTTCGTGTCCGAGGCCGCCATCGAGGACGGCCTGCGCGAGCGCCTGGAGCTGCGTCGGCCACTGGTGCCGGTCGCCAACGTGCGCGGGCGGACCAAGGCGGACCTGCCGGAGAACACCGCCCTGCCCCACATCGAGGTCGACCCCGACACCTACTCGGTCACCGTCGACGGTGAGCTCATCGAGCACGACCCAGCCACCGAGCTGCCCATGGCGCAGCGTTACTACCTGTTCTGACGGAGGAGTCGTTGGTCGACCACCACGCGGCGTTGCTGCTGCTTGCCGACGGCCGGCTGCCGGCCGGCGCCTACGCGCACTCCGCGGGCCTGGAGCCCGCGGTGCACGACGGGCACGTCCGCACCCTCGAGGACGTGCGCAGCTTCGCCGAGGGCCGACTCGAGACTGTGGGGCGGGTGGCGGCGACCTTCGCAGCGGCAGCCTGCCACGCCGCACACGGTTCATCGGTGGACGAGGTGCGGTTGGCGGCGCTGGACGGTGCGCTCGATGCCCGTATGCCGTCCCCGGCCTCCCGTGCGACCTCGCGTCAACTGGGGCGGCAGCTGGTGCGGGTCGCGACGACGATGGGTGCCGGAGGGCACGTGGCGCTGCTCGGACCTGAGCCGCACCAACCGCTGGCGCTGGGAGTGACCTGCGCGGCCTTCGACCTGACGCCCCGCGATGCCGCGCTCGTCGTGCTCCACGAGACGGCCGCCGGCGTCATCGCGGCGGCGGTGCGGCTGCTCAGCCTGGACCCGCTGGCCGCGCACCGCGTCCTGGCAGACTGCCGTTCGCGCATCGACGAGCTCGCCGACCTCGCCGAGGCGGACTGCGTCGGCGACGTCGTCGACCTGCCTGCCGCGGCGGCGCCGTTGCTCGACGTGTTCGCCGAACGACACGGTCGTCGCGCCGGAAGGCTGTTCGCGTCGTGACCGTGACCTCCCTGACCGCCGGACGGGGTGGGGCCCGCATGCGCGCCCGGGCCCAGGTGGCCACGACCGTGGGCCTCGACCGGGACGGCAGCCGGCGCAGCCGCGTGGCTGCGCTGCGGTCCGAGGGACCCCTGGTGCTGCGCCCCACCATCGGCACGGGCAGTGAACCGTGGGTGCGCGGGCGGGCAGGGGCGGCCCGGGTCAGCCTGGCGGCAGGGGCCGCCGGTCCGATCGGCGGCGACCGCCTCGAACTGACCGTCCACGTCGGCCGGGGCAGCACCCTTGTGCTGTCGGAAATCTCGCACACCTTGTGCCTGCCGGGCCGCGACGGCGCCGGCTCCCGGACCACGATCAGCATCACGGTCGAGGACGCGGCCACCCTGATCTGGCAGCCGGAGCCGATCATTGCGGCGCGCCGGTGTGACCACCTGACCGACATCGAGGTCGCCCTTGACCTGGGGGCGCGCTTTCTCGTCCGCGAGGAACTCCTGCTCGGCCGGCACCGGGAGCCGGGAGGTCGGTTGCGACAGCGAATGCGGGTGGAGCGCGCGGGACGGCCGCTCTACCACCAGGACCTGCAGCTCGGCGCCCAGGAGAGTCGCAGCCCCGCCGTGACCGGCCGGTTCCGGGCCGTGGGGTCGATGCTGGTGGTCGACCCGGACTGGACCAGCGAGACCGTGCCCGCAGCCTGCGACCTGGGGGAAACCGCGGCGCTCATGCCGCTGTCAGGGGAAGCCGTCGCCGTCAGTGCCCTTGCCGACGACAGCCTCACCCTGCGACGCGCCCTCGGTGCGGGCTTGGCGGCGCTCGGACCGGCCTGGCAGCCGGGGTGACCCGCCCAGCAAGAGCCCGCGGCAGCGGATGAGACAAGGAGACAGCAGTGCACAGCAGCAGTGAGACCGATGGCAGCTCGCGGTCCCTCCGGCTCGGGGTCGCCGGCCCGGTCGGCACCGGCAAGAGCTCACTGATCGCGACGATCTGTCGGCAGATGGCCGATCAGTTGCGGATCGGGGTGATCACCAACGACATCTACACCGATGAGGACGCCCGCTTCCTGCGCTCCACGGGGGTCCTCCCGGCCGAACGCATCAGGGCCGTCGAGACCGGAGCCTGCCCGCACACCGCCATCCGCGACGACATCACCGCGAACCTGCTCGCTGTCGAGGACCTCGAGCACGACTTCGCACCACTCGACGTGGTGCTCATCGAGAGCGGCGGTGACAACCTGACCGCCACCTTCTCACCCGGCCTGGTCGACGCGCAGGTCTTCGTCCTCGACGTCGCCGGGGGAGGGGACGTCGCCCGTAAGGGCGGTCCCGGCATCGCCCGCGCAGACCTGTTGGTAGTCAACAAGGTCGACTTGGCTCCACATGTCGAGGTCGACGTCGAGCAGATGGTGGCGGACGCCACCGCGGCGCGGGACGGCCGAGCCGTCCTGGCGCTCTCGCGTCACCGTCCCGAGACGGTGGATCAGCTGTGCCACTGGCTGACCTCCCTGCTGGAGGACCACCGACAGGGTCGGCACACCCCGCAGGACCCGGGGCCCATGGCGCCGCACCGCCACAGCCATGACCACGAGCTCGGCCACGAGGTCGATGATGCGCACGAGCGCCTCGAGACTCAGCCGGGCTGATCCCGCCACCGGGGGAGGACCTCGGAGGCGACGCGTTCGAGCGTGGCGACGTGCCCGGCATACGGGCCCTCGGAGCGCGGCCAGTGACAGACGACGTCGGTGAACCCGAGGTCGGCCGCCCGCCCGACCGCGTCCTCGAAGGCCGCCACGCTGGACAGCGAGAACGTTCCGCTCGCGTCCAAGGACAGGTAGCGGTCCAGGAGCGGGAAAGCTCGGTTGCTCTCCTCGAGGACGTCGTCCAACCTCGCGGCCAGACGAGCCACCGTTGCCCACCACTGCTGCGGATCGTCGCTCGGGACACCGGTCGTCACCCAGCCCTCGCCGTGGCGCGCCACGACCTCCATGGCGCGAGGGCCGTTGGCGGACACCACGAACGGCGCCCGGGGTCGTTGTCGGCAGCCGGGCCGCAGTCGTACGTCGCCAGCCGAGAAGTGACGACCTCGCGCCGACACCCTCTCGCCGCGCAGCAGCGGGTCGAGCAGCTCGACGAAGTCCGCAAAGCGTTCGGTGCGCCGACCCCTGCTCAGGCCGCCGGGATGCAGGGCACCCGCGTCGAGGTCCCCGCCCGAACCGAGCCCGACGAGCAACCGGCCGTCGGACAGGTCGTCGAGGGACATCAGCTCCTGGGCGAACGGCACCGGATGCCGGAAGTTCGGCGAGGCGACATAGGTGCCGAGCCGGACGCGCGTGGTCACCAGGGCCGCCGCGGCCAGGGTGGGCACGGCGCCGAACCACGGGGCGTCGGGCAGCGGTGCCCACGTGAGGTGGTCGTAGGTCCAGGCGTGGTCGAACCCGAGCTCCTCGGCGCGCCGCCACAGGTGGCGAGCCTCGGTCCACGGGTGCTCGGGCAGGATCACGACTCCGAAGCGCACACGTCCTCCTGACACGTCCCGGTGGCCTGGCTGCGCCATCGTCGCAGAATCGCTGTCGTCCACCGTGCTGAGGGCGCCTCACGCCGGAGCCCCACCTACTCTGGACGTGTGCCTGCGGTGACCGTCGTCGTCATGACCCGGAACCGACGCGAGCAGTTGCTCAGGTCGGTGCCGCAGCACTCGCGGCCCCTGATCGTGGTGGACAACGGATCGACCGACGGCTCCGTGGAGGCGCTGCGGAGCCGGCACCCGGAGGTCAACGTCATCGCCCTCGATCGCAACGTGGCCGCAGTGGCGCGCAACATCGGGGTCCGCGCGGCCACGACGCCGTACGTGGCCTTCGCCGACGACGACTCCTGGTGGGTGCCGGGCTCGCTCGAGCAGGCCGCGGCGGTGCTGGACGGGCACCCGGACGTGGCGTTGCTCACGGGCGCCGTACTCATCGGCGACGACGGTGTGCTTGATCCCTTCACCTCAGCGCTGGAAGGGTCACCGCTTCCGGGCCGGGACGACGGCGCCGGTGTGCCGGTGCTCGGCTTCATGGCTTGTGCGGCAGTCGTGCGCCGGTCCGCCTTCCTCGAGGTCGGGGGCTTCGACCGCGTTGTCGAGTTCGTCGGCGAGGAGGAGCGTCTCGCCCTCGACCTGGCGGACCACGGGTGGCAGTTGCGGTACCTGCCGGACCTGCTCATCCGCCACCTACCCGAACCCGGTGACCGTCCGGCGGGCGCGCGGCGACGACGCGTCGCCCGCAATGACGTGCTGACCGCGGCGATGCGGCTTCCCGTCTCCTTCACCGCCCGCCGCGTGCTCCGGCACGCGGCCGCCGGTCGTGACGGCCGGCTCGGTGTCCTGCTCGCCGTGCCTCGGTTGCCGCTCGCACTCCGGCACCGTCGCCCGATCGGTCGCCCGGTGCAGGACGCCGTCAGGCTGCTCGAGAGCGGAAGGACTGCGCGTCCCGGCGGCGCGTGACGGCTACGGCTCCCCGTGCTCGTCCGAGCCCGGGGCCGAGCGCTCCGGGTCCCGTCCGGAGGCGACCTCCTGACCACGCTGGCGGTCCTGCGCCCGCACGCCCATGGGACTGCTGGGGTGCGAGGGGTGCGCGGTCCGGGTTCCGACGATGTAGGGGTGGCCGTCGGCGGCTTCCTCGGCCACAGCACGCAACCAGGACTCGGACTGCGCCGGGTGCCCGATGTCGGTCAAGCCCTTCGCCAGTGCTGCCTTGATCTCCGAGACCGGCCATCCTTGGCAGCGCGTGACCACGGCGTCGATCACCCGCTGCAGCTCCATCTGGGTCTGTTCGTCGGTCATGGCCTCCACCCTCTTGTGGTGCGTGGCTCCAGCATCACACCGGCATCATGGCCCTGCCACCGGCGCGCGGCATCCCCGCGGCGCTGCGTCGCGCGTGGACCGGGCCTCCTCACCGCTGCACCGCCTTCGCCGCTCCGATGAGGGCGAGGTGGGACAACCCCTGTGGCAGGTTTCCCCGCAGCTCCCCGCTCTGCGGGTCGACCTCCTCCGAGAACAGGCCGGTGGGGCCGGCATACCGGAGGGCCTGCTGGAGCAAGGCCGTACCCTCCTCCACCCGCCCGGACATGGCGAGGGCCTCGATGAGCCAGAAGGTGCAGGCCAGGAACGCCCCCTCCTCAGACGCCATGCCGCTGTAGCGGTAGAGCAGCGGCCCGCCGGCGCTGAGCTCGGAGCGCACCGCGTCGATGGTGCTGGCCAAGCGCGGGTCGTCGCCGGGCAGGAACCCGGTGCGAGCGGCGAGCAACACCGCAGCGTCCAGCTCGTCGGTGCCGGCATAGAACGTGTAGCTGCGCTTGGTGGGTGACCAACAGTGCTCGTCGGCCCACGCATGCACCGCTTCCCGCTCGGTCCGCCACCGGGACAGAGAGTGGGTCGTGAGCTGTCCGGCCTCCGCCAGCCGACAGGCGCGGTCGAGCGCCACCCAGCAGCCGATCTTGGAGATGGTGTAGTGCGCCAGGTCCCCGAGCTCCCAGATGCCCGCGTCCTTCGTGCGCCAGATGTCGCACACCCGGTCCGCGACCCGTGCCAGGGCCTCGGCGCTGTCGTGATCCAGCTGCCCACCGTTGCAGATGTGCCGCCACACGCCGTCCATCAGGTCGCCGTAGGCGCCGAGCTGCCGCTGGTCGGCCGCCGAGTTGCCGACGTGCACCGGCAACGAGTCGCGGTAGCCGCGGACCCACGGCACCGACTCCATGTCCGCAGACGCAGGTATGCCGTCCAGGGTGTAGAGGGAGCGGATCTCCGGTGCCGTGCGACGCACGGCAGCCAGCAGCCAGGAGACGGAGCCCTGGACTTCCTCGGTGAGCCGCAACGTCGCCATGGCGTCCAAGGAGAACGAGGCGTCACGGATCCAGCCGAAGCGGTAGTCGAAGTTGCGTTTGCTTCCAATCCGCTCGGGGAGCGAAGTGGTCAGCGCGGCGGCGATCGCTCCGGAGGAGCTGAACGTCAGCGCCCGCAGGATGAGGGCACTCCGGTGCACCTCGTCACGGTGGGAACCGTCGTAGTCGATGTCGCCGCACCAGCTCTGCCACGTCTCGATGGTGTGGTCGACCCGTCCCTGGACGGCCTTGCTCGTCGGAAGGGGCAGCGGTTCCTGGCCGTTCACGACGACGCAGAGCAGCCGCGGCTGCTCCCCCTCGGCGGTGAATTCGCCCGCCACCTGACCCGATCCCCAAGCGGGTGTGCCGACACCGTCGGTGACGATGAGCAGGTGCACGTCACCGGCCTGCAGCGTCGGGGTGCCGCTGCCGGACCGGGTCCAGGGTCGTCCGGGGCCGAGGCGATGTCCCGGCCGCACCGCCCACCGCATCGGGACCGCTCCGGAGACCGGCTCTATCCGGCGAGCCAACTCCGTCCACGGCAGCGGGCCGAACCCCCCGAGGTTCAGGACGTCGGTCACCCGGACCTCTCCGTGCCGGCACCGGAAGGTCGTCTCCACGGCCATCGAGTCGGACACGTAGCGCTGGCTGGACTCGTAGTCGACCGTAGGCGCCAGAGTGATCGCACCTCCGCCTCCGGGGTCCAACAGCGCTGAGCACAGCGGTGCCACGTCCATGCGGGGGGCCGCGAACCAGTCGATCGACCCGTCGCGCCCGACCAGCGCCGCGGCTCGTCCGTCCCCCAGTGCGCCGTAGTCGGCAAGGGGCAGGAACCCGTCGACCCGGTCTGGATGCGCGGCCTGCTCGCCCATCTCAACGCGACCGACGCAGCAGGGGGACGACAGCGAGGGTGGCGGCTGCCATACCGGACAGGACCGAGCGGCGGTGGACGGACAGCCACAGCTGGGGGTCCGAGCTGTGCGCCTTGTCGTCGAACGGACCGTGGGCCCCGCGGTCCTCGGTGTCGTCGGAGGGCGTGTGCAGGTTGGAGTCCGTCCGCGGCAGGTCCTGACCCGTCTGTTGTGACTTCACACCGCTGCGCCCGAGGTAGAGGTCGAGCAGCTTGGGCGCCAGGCGTTCCCCCAGCACCGTGTAGGCGGTGGACAGCCCCACCCACATGTTTCGCCGTGGGTGCTCTGCGAGGAATCGGATCGCGCGGGCGGGCAGCTCCGGCTGGAAGATCGGTGGGACCGGCATCGGATGCTTGGGCATCTTGTTGAGGTTCCAGAGGAACTGCGGGGTGTTCAGGCCGGGGAGCTGCACCATGCACACCCGCACTGCGCTCTTCTCGTGAGCGAGCTCGGTCATCACCGACTCGGTGAACCCCTTGACCGCATGCTTGGCGCCGCAGTACGCCGACTGCAGCGGAATGGACCGGTAGGCCATGGCGGAGCCGACGTTGACGATCACGCCACGGTCGCGCGGGCGCATGCGTCGCAACGCGACCTCCGTGCCGTAGACCTGCCCGAAGTAGGTGACCTCCGTCATTCGGCGGAACTCCTCCATGGAGGTGTCCCAGAAGAAGGCCAAGGAACCCGTGAAGGCGACATTGACCCACACATCGATCTCGCCCAGCTCCTCCTCCACGCGGGATGCCGCCGCGTCCACGGCGTCGTGGTCAGCGACGTCGGTGGGCACTGCCAGACCGCGTCGGCCGGCGGCCTGCACATCGGAGACGGCTCCGTCGAGACCTGCTCGCCCCCTGGCCAGGACCGCCACGTCGTAACCGGCACGGGCGAACTCCCGCACGGTGGCACGTCCTACGCCGGCCGTTCCACCGGTCACCACGACAACCCGTGACTCACTCACCATGACGTCCCTTCACCGAGTACGGACTTCCGCATGCGCTTGTGATGCCAAAGCATTCGCATCTGCGGTGGGGATGCGAAGTCGCCCGACGTGCACCACCATGGACGGAGCAGAAGCACCAGGTCGGCGTGGCTGTCCCGTCCAGAAGCGGCGGAGTTGCGCGCCTCGGACCCGTCCGCTTCCAGGAGGCCGCATGCCGCTCCTCGATCGCACCAGGACCGCGGAACGCGCCTCGACCTCCGCCGAGTCGGTCGAATGCCTTCTGGAGAGAGCCCGTTCGGCTCGCGATCCGGAACGCGAGGACCTGCTGGCGCGAGTCGTGGAGGACCGGCTGCCGCTGGCACGCAAGCTGGCGGCTCGCTACCGGGACCGCGGAGAGCCCCTGGAGGACCTCGTCCAGGTCGCTTCCATGGCGCTGGTCATGACGGTACGGCGCTACCAACCGGGCCGCGGCCGGTCTTTCGAGGCGTACGCGACGCCCACCATCTGCGGGGAGCTCCGGCGGTACTTCCGGGAGCAGGGCTGGTCGATCCGACCGCCGCGGAGCGCACAGGAACTGCGCCCCCAGATCGTGGCGGCTACCGAGGCGCTTTCGCAAGAGTTGCGCCGGGCGCCGACCGCTGCGGATATTGCCGAGCGGCTGCAGGTCAGCGTCGACGCGGTACGACGGACGCAGTTGGCCTGCCGTTCCTACGACTTGGTCTCGTTGGATGGCCCGGTGTGGGGCGGCGGCGACGACGGGCCGGCGCTCGGCGACCTGATGGACGGGTGGGACGCCGGGTTTGAGGCTGCAGTCGAGCGCACCTCCGCGGGTGCTCTGCTGTCCCTCGTGTCGGAACGGGAGCGGTGAATCTTGGCGCGCCGATAGCTGGACGGGTACACCCAGCAGCAGATCGCCGACGAGATCGGCGTGACGCAGATGCACGTGTGTCGGCTCCTGCACCGGTCGCTGGAGCGGCTGCACGCGTATGCGGCGCGCGACTGATGCCACACGGTCAGAGCTGGTCACGTACGCCTGCCTCGTGCACGGGGTCCCCGACTGGCTCCATGCCGCGCCCCGAGATGGCAACCAGTCCCGAGCCGCGCCTCAGCGTGGGCAGCACGGTGCGGTGGAGCAGGGACTCGAGCTCCAGCGCGGCCACCGCATAGATGGCCACTGCGGCCAAAGCAACCCCGATCCAAGCAGAGATGTGCGACCACGTCATGCCCCCGAAGTACTGATATACCCCCGTGAAGACATAGCGCGCGGACGTCAGGGCCAGCACGACGGCGGCGATCACCTTGCCGAAGGCGGCGATCACGGCGGAGACCAGGACGGCGGCCGCCAGGTAGAAGAGCACCAGACCGAGCACCTTGCTGCGGGAACCTGCCGGCCCGAGCATGGTCAAGACACCGATCGTCAGCCAGGACACCGCGAGCGTGCCCACGCCCGTTGCAGCCACGGGATCCCGGGCAAGGTAGCCCATGATGGAGGCGATGATCTGAAGCGGTACGGCGACCAGGACGATGACCAGACCGACCTGACTGGAGTCGATGACGGGAAGCCAGCCGAGCTGGAGGCCGGACAACATCGTTGTCGCACCGGCCAACCCGACGAACCCCATCGGCAGCGGGTTGCCGATGGGCCGCAGGAAGATCCTGGTGTCCCGGTCACGGACCTGTTCACTCACGGGTCAGCCTCCACGGCCCGACCTGCACCAGCACGGCCTGGAGCACCTCGTACCGGCGGGACCACCCTGTCGCGAGATGGAGGCTCGCAGAGCCCTTGGGGCACAGGCGTCCCCGCGAGACCGGCGAGTCGGGGTCACCCTCGACCTGGGTGACCGTGCCGTCCTCGACGTAGACGTCCTGTCCGCAGCCGACCTCGCAGTAGGGACACACGGACTTGACCACCTTGTTGACGCTGCGCACCCGGGGCGTCAACGTCTGGCTGTGCCGCGACGTGCTTGCCGCACCGAGTCCGAGCGGGTCCTTGCCCGTGACCTGGCAGAAGACCGGCCACTCCGTGATGAAGGTCCGCATGTCAGTCCTGCCTCTCGGTGTCCGCGCTCGGCCCGCTCGTCCCGGTGGTCGGCGCGTGCCCGCGGGCGCGTCGGACTCGTTCGCCGGGGCCTTGGCGCTCTGCGGCGGAGGTGTGCTGCACCAGGTCGAGGAAGACGCGTTCCTCGTAGGCGACGTGGGTCCGGGCGTCGAACGTCAGCTTCTCGACGAGGTCGTCGACCTTCTCCTGGTCGCCCTCGAGCTTGCCGGGGATCGTGGACAGCTGCTCGAGCATCGCCTTGACCTGGTTGTGGTCGCGCGCGAGCACGTCGAGCACGTCCTGGGGCCTGTCAGGGATCTCCTTCTCGCCCGGGGCGGCATCACGGGCGGCGTCGGCCTGCCGCATCTGGTCGTCGCGCGCCACGCGCGCCGCAATCCACTGCGTCACCGATACCGGCCCGGCGGGGTTTTCTCGAGTGGGCACAGACGCCTCCACGGTCAGCACGTGACGGGCTTGCTGTTTGCCCATCCGGCGGATGGTTCAAACCTCAGGTGCGGCGGCTCAGTTCCCGGGTGGCCACGGCCGCCAGCGCCGCGGCGCCGAGGCCGAGCGTCCCGAGTCGCCGGGCGCGGCGCCCTGCGGACGGCTTCGGCTTGCCGCGCCGCGCCTGCTCCGGTCGGCCGTCGGTGTAGCCGCCAGCACCGTAGCCGCGAGCCATCTGCATCACCTCGGCCAGGTGCATCGCCTGGCGCTTGGTGTGCGCATGCTGGATCTGGGTCTTGCAGGAGAAGCCGTCGGCCACCACGATCGTGTCCTTGTCGGCGTCCCGCACCGCCGGCAGCAGCGCCTGCTCGCCGCAGTCCATCGAGATCTGGTACTTGCCGTTCTCGAATCCCCAGGACCCGGCGAGCCCGCAGCAGCCACCGGTCAGGCCCTCGACCTCCACGCCCATCCGGCTGAGCACCGACTGGTCGTGGCTCTGGCTGCCGGTCGCCCGCTGGTGGCAGTGCGTCCACAGCAGGGCCTTGCGCGTCAGGGGTGGGACGTCGATGTCGAACGTGTCGAAGAACTCGCCGAAGTGGTAGGCCTGCGCGACCAGTCGCCCGGCGTCGTCGTCGTGCGGCAGCATCTTGGGCAGCTCGTCCTTGAACACCGCCAGGCAGCTCGGCTCCATGCCGACGATCGGCGTGCCGGCGCGGATGTCGTCGCGCAGCGTCTCCAGGACGTGGTGCAGGTAGCCGCGCGCGGCGTCGAGGAATCCGTAGTCGTAGAGCGGCCGGCCGCAGCAGGCGTGCCCTTCGGGCATGACGACCTGCCAGCCGGCCGCCTCGATGGCCTCGACGCAGGCGACCCCGACGTCCGTGTGCAGGTGGTTGTTGAACGTGTCCGGGAAGAGCACGACCCGGCGCCCGTGAGGATTGGTTGTCCCGCCGCGCTCCGTGAACCACTGCTGCAGCGTCAGCGGCGCGAACTTGGGCAGCTTGCGGTGCCGGTCGATGCCACCGACCCGTCTGGGCACCGACCGCAGGACGGGCGTCTGGGTCACGAAGTTCACCAGCCCCGGCATCAACGCGGCCAGCCGTGAGGACTGGTCGATGAAGCCGAACGTGTAGGCGTGGCGGTGGCGCCAGCGCCGCCAGGACTTGTAGTGGTGGTAGCGGAACTCGGCCTTGTAGGTGGGCATGTCCACCTCGACCGGGCAGTCGCTGGTGCAGCCCTTGCAGGCCAGGCATAGCTCGAGTCCCTCGGCGACCTCCTTGGACTGCCAGCCGTCGGTGATGATCTCACCGCGCAGCATCTCGAACAGCAGCCGGGCGCGGCCGCGGGTGGTGTGCTCCTCCTCCCGGGTCACCTGGAAACTGGGGCACATGGTCGTCTGTGCGTCCGGCACGCGGCACTTGCCGATCCCCACACAGCGCAGCGTGGCGTGCGCGAAGTCGCCCTTGTCCTGCGAATAGGCGAACACGGTATCCGGCCGGGCCGGGTTGTAGTCCACGCCCAGCTTGAGGTTCTCGTCCATCCGGTAGGGGTCCATGACCTTGCCCGGGTTCATCTTCCACTCGGGATCCCAGATGGCCTTGAACTCGCGCATCGCCTGGAGCAGGCGGGGACCGTACTGCTTCTCGAGCAGCTCGGCCCGCTGCTGGCCGTCGCCGTGCTCACCGGACATCGAGCCGCCGTAGGAGGCGACCAGGTCGCCGGCCTCGAGCAGGAACTTGCGGTAGTCGGCAATGCCGTCGGCGTGCAGGAGGTCGAAGCTGATCCGGGAGTGGATGCAGCCCTGCCCGAAGTGCCCGTACATCGCCCCGCGCAGCCCGTACTTGGCATAGAGCTGCTGCAGATCCCTGATGTATGCCGAGAGCTTGGGTGGCGGGACCGCGGAGTCCTCCCAGCCGGGCCAGTGGTCCTTGTTGTCGGGCGGGAATGCGGTGGACCCCAGCCCGCCCTCCCGGATCTCCCAGAACGCGTCGCTGTGCCCGCCCTCCTGCTTGCTGCCGGTGATCAGGATCCGGTCGGCCGCGTAGCCCTTCTCCTCCTGCAGCCACCGCGCGAACTGGTGTGCGCGCTCCTCGGACTCCCCGGCGGTATCGGCCCCGAACTGCACCAAGAGCCAAGCGCCGTCGCCGCGGGGCAGCTGCTTGGTGGCCTCCACGTGCTCCTGCTTGAGCCGCTGGTCGCTGATCAACAGCTCGTCCAGGGCCTCCAGCGCGATGGGCTTCCAGTCGATGATCTCGGTGATGTGCGCGCCCGCGTCGGCGATCGTGTCGTACTGGACGACGACGAGGGTGCGCTCGAGCAAGGCCGGGGTGAGCATGAACGTGGCCTGCAGCGCGACCGCGCAGGTGCTCTCCGTGCCGACCAGCGCCCGGGCGACGTTGAACCCCTTCTCCGGCAGCAGCTCGTCCAGGTTGTAGCCGGACACCCGGCGCGGCAGTTCCTCGACGGAGGGGAAGCCGGCGCGGATGTCGTCGGCATACCGGTCCCGTAGGTCCCGCAGGGCGGCGTAGATCTCTCCCTTGCGTCCACCGGCGGCGATGATGTCGTCGAGTTGGTCCTCCTCGTTGACGCCGACCCAGAACCGGGCGCCGTCATACGTCACGATCTCCAGGGCGTGGGTGTTGTCGGAGGTGCGCGGCCCGGGGCCATAGAGCTGGGACTGCACCGAGTGGATGCCGCAGGAGTTGTTCCCGATGTTGCCGCCGATCGTGCAGCGGGAGTGGGTGGACGGGTCCGGGCCGAAGATGAGGTCGTGCTCGCCGGTCGCCTTGTTCAGGTGCTCGTTGATCACGCCCGTCTCGGCGGTGACGAGGTGGCGCTTGGTGTCCGTTTCCCCGATCTTGGTGAGGTACTTCGAGAAGTCGATGATGACGGCCACGTTGACCGTCTCACCGGACAGGCTCGTCCCGCCACCACGGCTGAGGACCGGTGCCCCGTAGCGGTGGCAGGCCTTGATCGTCTCGACGACGTCGTCGAGGGTCTTGGGCACCACGACGCCGATCGGCACCTGGCGGAAGTTGGACGAGTCGTTGGCGTACATCGCCTTGGTGCCCTCGTCGAAGCGCACCTCACCCTTGACGTGCCGCTTCAGGTGCGCCTCGAGGCCCTTGACGTTCACCTCGTCGACGGCCACCATCCGGGTCGAGAAGCGCGCGTCCGGGTGGGCAGGGACCTCGATCGTGGAGCTGCGCATCACTCGTCCCCACCCGGCAGCTTCTCCTTCAGGGACTCGGTGAACTCGTGCGTCTTCTGCTTGGCACCCTTCGTGACGATGCCCCACGCCTCCGGGTCGCCCTTCTTGACCGCCTTGGCCGCCTTCTTGGCCTGGGTCTTCTTGATGTGCGGCGGCATCGGCGGGATCTCGTCATCCACCACGACCTCCAGCACGACGGGCCCCCTCGCCGCCAAGGCCTCGTCCCAGGCCTCCCCGATCTTCTTGGGGCTGTCGCAGCGGATGCCGGTGAGGCCGAGGATCTCCGCCCACTTGGCATAGGGCACGTCCGGGATCCACTGGGAGCCCGGGAACTTCGGGTCGCCGGCCATCGCGCGCTGCTCCCAGGTCACCTGAGCGAGGTCCTGGTTGTTGAAGACGCAGAAGATGATCGGGGGGCCGTCGGTGAACCGGTCGAGGTAGCGCTTGATGGTGATGAGCTCGTTCATCCCGTTCATCTGGAAGACTCCGTCGCCGATGAGGGCGATGACCGTTCGGTCCGGGTAGTCGAGCTTGGCCGAGATGGCGTAGGGCGTACCGGGGCCCATCGTCGCCAGATTGCCGGCCAAGGACGTCATCATCCCCTCGCGCATGCGCAGGTGGCGGGCCCACCAGTTCGCGGCCGACCCCGCGTCGGTGGTGAGGATCGCCCGGTCCGGGAGCCGCTTGGACAGCTCGTGCACGACGAGCTCGGGATTGAGTGGGTCCGCCTTGTCGTGCGCCCGGTCGTCGAGGATCCTCCACCACTCGTCGACCTCGGACTCGATCTTCTTGCGCCAGGAGCGGTCCTCCTTGCGCTGGAGCATCGGGTTGAGCTCCCGCAGCGTCTCCTTCGCGTCACCGATGAGGTTGGCGTTCATGGGGTAGCGGATGCCGATGAAGCGGCCGTCGATGTCGATCTCGACCCCGTTGCACTGGCCCTCCTCGGGGAGCCACTCGGTGTAGGGGAAGCTCGTGCCGATCATGAACAGGGTGTCAGCGTCCATCATCATGGCCTGGCTCGCGGTGGAGCCGAGCAGGCCGATCGGCCCGGTGACCCAAGGGAGGTCGTCCGGGAGCACCGCTCTTCCCAGCGAGGTCTTGGCCGCCCCGGCGCCGAGTAGTTCGGCGGCCTCGACGACCTCGTCGACCGCGTGCTCGGCGCCTTGGCCCACGAGCATGGCGACCTTCTCACCCTGGTTCAGGATGTCGGCTGCCTTGCGCAGCTCCTCTTCGGGCGGAAGGACGCGTGGGCGGGTCCAGCCGACGCTGGTGTAGACGGCGCCGTGCTCGCGCGGTGGGGAGGTCACCGCCTCCTCCTCGGCCACGTCCTCGGGCACGATGATCGTGGCGACGGTCCGGTTCGACAGCGCCACCTTGCAGGCCCGGTCGACCAGCTGCCGGGCCTGGGCGGGGTGCATGCAGGTCTGGACGAAGTCGGAGGAGACGTCCTTGTAGAGCGTGTTCGGGTCGATCTCCTGCTGGAAGGCGGAGCCCAGCGAGATCCGCTTCTGCTGCCCGACGATGGCGACGACCGGCTGGTGGTCGAGCTTCGCGTCGTACAGGCCGTTGAGGAGGTGGATGGTGCCCCCGCCGGAGGTGGCCATGCAGCACCCGATCTCGCCGGTGAACTTGGCGTGCGCCGTCGCCATGAATGCCGCCATCTCCTCGTGCCGCGTCTGGATCAGCTCCGGGTCGCCTTCGGCGCGGTCCAGTGCCCCCAGAAACGCGTTGATGCCGTCGCCGGGATAGCCGAAGATCCGGTGGATACCCCACGCCGTGAGGCGCTCGAGGATGAAGTCAGCGGTCAATGGCATGTCGAACCTCCAGCGGTGACGGTGGCGTAGGCCCTCCGCGTACCCAGTCGGTCGCGTTTTACCCCTCTCGCCTTGCCGGTCGTGGGCACGCATGTGGGCCGCCCGCGGGTGCGGGCGGCCCATGGTGAGAGGTGCCGGGATGGCCGGCCGAGGCCTCGACAGCCGTTGGCGGCGGCTGTCGGCGGGCGCTGCGGCTACTGACCGATCTTGGCGCCCGGCATACCTCCCTCGTACTGGATCGGCATGCTGGGGATGCGGCCGGGGATGTTCTTGTGGGCGCCGCCCCACTCACCCAGCGGCAGGATGACCCGGCCGTAGGTGTTCTTGAACATCATCGCGCTGGCGGTGTACAGCGCCGCGGCCGCCGAGGCCACGAACAGGTACCCGGCGATGGTCAGCGAGACCGAGAACCCGCCCCAGAACGCGGCGGCGGTGAAGCCGCTGGCCACGGCGAGCAGCCCGAGCACGGTGAACATGCCCAGGTTCTCGGCCAGGGAGGCCAGCGCGCCCATCCCGGTGATGACGCACAGCACGATGAACCACCAGGCGAAGCTGGGGTTGACGGCGCCCTTGGGGATGGCCGGCATCAGCCCGCCGAGCACCAGCAGCTGCATGATGCCGAAGGCGATCCAGAACGAGCCCCACAGTCCGTGCATGGCGGTGGCGACACCGTCGCGGGCGCGGTAGGCGAACATGCCCGCCGCGAACTGGGCGAACCCGCCGAAGACCATCGCGAACGGGAAGATGATCAGCGGTGTGGCGGGGGTGCCGTACCAGCCGGCGAACCAGGCACCCACCATGACGGTGGCGCCCATGAACCCGAGCAGCCCCAGGATCGACGGCGGGGCCGTCGGCATCAAGACGATCCGGCTGCGTCCCTCCCACATCTCGAAGGGGCGGTCACCGTCGTGGTGCATGTACGGATCCCTCGTCGCCGGGTTGACCGTGGCCGGGTCCCCGGTGGCGGTGGCCGGCGTGCCGGCTCCTCGCCACTCGGTCGGCCCCGGTCCGGCCGGGGGAGCTGTGGTGGGTCCGGCGTTGCTCGCCGCCGTGGGAGCGGTGGTCGGCCCGGCGTCGCTCGCCGCAGCGGGTGCGGTGGTTGGTGCGGGACCGTTCGGCGTGATGGGAGCCTCCGGCGTTGCCGCGGTCGGTGCGGCCGCGGTCGGCGCCGCGGTGGCCGGGCCGTTGCCGGCGTGCTCCCGCGGGTGCATTCTGCGTGCCTCGTCAGTGGTTGGTGCGTGTCGCCGGTGGTGGCGGCCCAGAATCGGCATGATTCCCTCCTGCTTGTTTCGCAGGGCCTCTCTCCACGGTGTCGCCCGCTCTGGTCGAGTGAGCGGCGAGACCCTTGTGGTGGTCGGCTGTTCTGCTCAACCGCTCAGTAGGTCTGTACCCGACGCTTCCGGCAAGGTAACCTTCGCCCTCGCACCTGATCTGGTCGCACGTTCTTCC
Source organism: Segeticoccus sp. (assembly GCF_035708005.1). Taxonomy (NCBI): domain Bacteria; kingdom Bacillati; phylum Actinomycetota; class Actinomycetes; order Micrococcales; family Intrasporangiaceae; genus Segeticoccus; species Segeticoccus sp. The sequence continues at coordinate 22,145 of NZ_DASSTI010000022.1, forward strand.
CGTGGCTGGTCCCGGTGCGGGCGGGGGCGTAGGTTCCGGCCGTGACCGACGACTCCGACCTCCACGCCCTGTTGGCTCGAGCGGCTGCGGCCGCCGCAGACTTTCGCACCGGCCTGGCCGAGCGCCCGGTCCGCCCCGATGTCGACCTCGACGCCGCACGAGTGGCGTTCGCCGGTCCCCTTTCTCGGCAGCCGGTGCCCGCGAGCCAGGTGCTCGAGGAACTGCTCACCGCGGCCGAGCCCGCGCTCGTCGCGAGTGCCGGGCCACGGTTCTTCGGCTTCGTCACCGGAGGCGCGCTGCCGGCCGCCACCGCCGCCGACATGCTGGCAGCCGGTTGGGACCAGTGTGCCTACACCTCGGTGCTGTCCCCGGCCGCGGCCGCGGCAGAGGAAGCCGCCGGGACCTGGATCAAGGAGCTGCTCGGCCTCCCGCTGAGCGCGTCGGTGGGGTTCGTCACCGGTGCCCAGGGCGCCAACACCGTGGGGCTCGCGGCCGGACGGCATCACATCCTCGGCCACCGCGGCTGGGACGTCGAGCGGGACGGGCTGACGGGGGCGCCGGCCGTCCGGGTGGTGGCCGGCGCGGAGCGGCACGCGACGATCGACCGGTCCCTGCGGCTGCTCGGCCTCGGCACCGCGGCCCTCACCCCGGTCGCTGCACGACCGGACGGGGCGATCGACGTGGCCGCCCTGGCCGGCGTCCTCCAGGCCGACTCCGACCGGCCGACGATCGTCTGCCTGCAGGTCGGCAACGTCAACACCGGCGCGTGTGACGACCTCACGGCCGCCGTCGAGCTGGCCCACCAGCACGACGCGTGGGTGCACGTCGACGGTGCCTTCGGGCTGTGGGCCGCGGCCAACCCGGCGACCGCGCACCTGGTGGCGGGCCTCGAGCGAGCCGACTCCTGGGGCTGTGACGGACACAAGTGGCTGAACGTCCCCTACGACAGCGCGTTTGCCATCTGCTCGCGACCAAAGGCCCATGCCGCCGCGGTGGCCTACACGGCGTCCTACCTCATCGGGTCCGGAGGGGCGGTGCCACGACTCGGAGACCTGACGCTGGAGTCCTCCCGCCGGGCGCGGGGATTCGCCGTCTGGGCCGCCCTGCGCGAGCTCGGGCGGGACGGTGTGGCCGCACTCGTCGACCGCTGCTGCCGGTTGGCTCGGCGCATGGCGGAGGGGCTCGCTGCGGGTGGGGCCGACATCGTCAACGACGTGGTCCTCAACCAGGTCCTCGTCGGCTTCGACGACGACGCCCACACGGACCGCGTCATCGCCGCTGTCCAGGCGGACGGCACCTGTTGGCTGGGGGGCACCACGTGGCGAGGGCGGCGGCTGATGCGGGTCTCGGTCTCCAACTGGTCCACCACGGAGGAGGACGCGGACCGTTCGGTGGCGGCGATCCTGCGGCTCGCCGAGCAGGTGCGCTGACGACGTGGTTGGTTGGTCCCCATGCCACGACGTCCCACGGTGCTCGTCTTCGACGTCAACGAGACCCTCTCCGACCTGGCCCCGATGGCGGCGCGGTTCACGCACGTCGGTGCGCCGGCGCGGCTGTCCAGCCTGTGGTTCGCCACACTGCTGCGGGACGGCTTCGCCGCCACGGTGGCCGGCCATCGCGAGGACTTCCTCGACCTCGCTCGAGGCGCGTTGGGCAGCGTCCTCACCGGGTGCGAGCTGAACCGGCCGACCGAGGAGGCGATCCGGCACGTTCTCGACGGGTTCGCCGGGCTGCCGGTGCACGCCGACATCGCGCCGGGCGTGCAGGCGTTGCAGAAGAGGGGATTCGAGCTGGTGACGCTCAGCAACGGCTCCACGCAGGTCGCGGAGCGCTTGCTGGACGGCGCCGGCCTGCGACAGGCGTTCTCGAGGTTGATGTCGGTGGAGGATGCGGGAGTGTGGAAGCCGGCGCCTGCGGCCTACGCCCACGCCGGGCGGACCTGCCAGGTGCCGTTGGCCGACATGCTGATGGTCGCCGTGCATCCCTGGGACCTCGACGGCGCGGCACGGGCCGGCATGCAGACCGCGTGGCTGGACCGGGCCGGCGCGCCCTACCCGGGCTACTTCCGGCCACCGACGTATGCCGGCCACAACCTTTCCGAGCTCGCCGCCCAGCTCCCCTGACACTGACGAAACGCCTTGGGAGCCGGCGCGGTCACGGCGTGGGGAGTGCGACGGGGAAGCGGTCCCAGACGCGGTGCGTGGCGAGGAGCCCGGCGACCTCGGAGTAGACCCGCACGGCGTCGTCACCGAGGACGACCCCGGCCGCGGACGCCGGGCAGCCGGCGGCCACGAGCGCCGCCTCCGCCTGGCCCCAACCGCCGATCGCCTTGCAGTGCCGGAAGGCCTCGGCGAGCAGCATGGTGACCCGGGGGTCGACCACGTCGTCGGTGACCGCGTCGGTGGTGCGCGCCTTCGCGTCGACCGTCGGCACCGCATCGGGGGCGGGCGCCGGTGCGGAGGAGACCAGGACCGCGTCGAACTCGACGGAACGGGCGGTCAGGAAGGTCCGCTGGACCACGACCGGCTCCCCGGACCCGTCCTCCAACGTGCCGCCGTGCGGAGCGATGACCAGGGGCACGAGCCCGCCGTCGTGGACCGCCTCGCGCACCTGGCGCACCGTGTCGAGGTCGCTGGTCTCGTCGGCGACGATCCCGACGATGCGGCCCTCGACCGGCCACTCGTGCCCGACCTGGGAGAGGGCGGGACTCGGTTGCACGTCGGCCAGCCGTTCCGTGGGCTCGGGGGCGGGCAGACCGAGCCCCTGGGCCACACCGGCGCACAGTACCGGGTCGACGTTGGCCAGGCGCTGCAGCTGCCGCTCCTTGACCGCCTGTTCGTAGCACTTGCCGAGCTCGAAGGTGTAGGCCCGGATGGTGTGCTCCTGTTCCACCGGCGTGAGGCTGAGCCAGAACAGCCGCACCTGGCTGAAGTGGTCGGCATACGACGCCGGTGACTCGCGCACCTTGCGGGAGGCGGGCAGTTCCTTGGGTACCTCGATGCGCCCGGCCACGTCGGCGCCGGCGGTGAACGGGCAGCCGCCGTCGAGCGAGTTGGGCCGGTAGGGCGCGACGCCCGCCTGGTCGGCCATCTGCATGAACCCGTCGCGTTCCATGCTGCTGACCGGCGCGTGCGGGCGGTTGATCGGGACCTGGGCGAAGTTCGTGCTGCCGAACCGGTTGAGCTGGGTGTCGAGGTAGGAGAAGAGGCGTGCCTGGAGCAGCGGGTCGTCGGTGACGTCGATGCCCGGCACGAGGTGGCCCGGGTGGAAGGCGACCTGCTCGGTCTCGGCGAAGTAGTTGGTCGGGTTGGCGTTGAGCGTCATCAGCCCGACCGGCTGCACCGGGGCGAGCTCCTCCGGCACGAACTTGGTCGGGTCGAGCAGGTCGATCCCCTCGAACAGCTGGTCGTCGGTGTCCGGGAACGTCTGGAGGCCGAGCTCCCACTGTGGGTACGCACCGGCCTCGATGGCGTCGGCGAGGTCGCGCCGGTGGAAGTCCGGGTCGACGCCGTTGATGACCTGCGCCTCCTCCCAGAGCACCGAGTGGGGGCCGAGCTTGGGCTTCCAGTGGAACTTGGCGAGGGTCGTCTCGCCCCGGTCGTTCACGAGCCGGAAGGTGTGGACGCCGAAGCCCTCCATGGTGCGGTGCGACCGGGGGATCCCGCGGTCGGACATCTGCCAGATGGTGTGCGCCTGCGCCTCGGTGTGCAGCGACACGAAGTCCCAGAACGTGTCGTGGGCACTCTGTGCCTGCGGGATCTCGCGGTCCGGGCGCGGCTTCGCGGCGTGCACGATGTCGGGGAACTTGATGCCGTCCTGGATGAAGAAGACGGGGATGTTGTTGCCGACGAGGTCGTAGACGCCTTCCTCGGTGTAGAACTTCGTGGCGAACCCGCGGGTGTCCCGGACCACGTCGGCCGACCCCCGCGACCCCACGACGTTGGAGAACCGCACGTAGACGGGCGTTTCGACGTCGGCGGCGAGGAAGGCGGCGCAGCAGACGTCGGCGGCCGTGCCGTAGGAGCGGAAGAGGCCGTGCGCGGCGTTCCCGCGGGCGTGGACCACGCGCTCGGGGATGCGCTCGTGGTCGAAGTGCATGATCTTCTCGCGCAGGTGGTGGTCCTGCAGCAGCGTGGGGCCCCGGGAGCCGGCCTTGAGCGAGTGGTCGGTGTCGCGCACCGGGGCGCCCTGGGCCGTGGTGAGGTACTCACCCGCCTCGCTGTGGGGCGGCGCGCCCGGTATGACGATCGGTTGCTCTGGCTGCGATGGCGTCGGCTCCGGCATGACGCGCCCCTACCCACTCCTCCCGCTCGGATTCGTCGGGGCGCGCAGCGAAGCACAGCCGTCCCGGGACCTTGGACCCTGTCGTGGGGACGGGCGCCGACCTACGGTGCGCTCGTGGAGGCAGCTCGAGCGACAGCCGCAGCGACGCACGGTCCTGCGTGCCCGGCATACCGCGTCCGTGCGGCGACGGTGGAGGACTGGCCGGCAGTGACCGCGCTGTACGCCGCACTCTCCCCGCACTCGCAGCGGATGCGCTTCTCCCGCGAGCTCGGTGGCACGTTGCGGGCGGGAGCCGTGGCCCGCGTGTCTCCCGGTGACGTGCAGCTGGTCGCGCTGCGCGGGGAGCGGGTCGTGGGGGAGGGACGCCTGTGCCGCGTGCCGGACGGTGGCCACGAGTTCGCCCTCGCGGTGGCCGACGACGACCAGAGGCACGGGATCGGCACGGCCCTGCTGGTCGCGCTGCAGGTCATCGCCCACCGGCAGGGCCTGAGCGGCATGCGGGGCGAGGTGCGGTTCGACAACCTGCCGATCCTGCGGATGCTGCACCACGTCGGCGCCGAGCTGGTCGAGGTGCTGGACGGGGACCTGCTCTTCGAGGTGGCCTGCGACCGGGTCCCCACCGGCCCTGCCGCCGCGCCGGTGCTGCCCCGACGTCCGGTCGAGGTGCCCAGGGCGACGGCGTGCCGCGCCACGCTCGCGCTGCGCTCGGGCGGTTTCACCGTGGCGACCTGTCTGGGAAATTATTCTACATAGACGTTGCGTCACGTCGATCAATCTGTGGCATATTGGAGGCTTCCGACAGCGAGGGAGGCCCATGTCCGAGCCCACGGTCCCGTCGAGTTCCCCACGTCCCGAGAGCGCGCCCGCCGCGCTCGTCCTGGGCGGCGCCGGCGGCATCGGCGCCGCCGTCAGCCGACGGGTCGCCGAGAACCACGCACTCACCATCGGCTACCACCACCACGCCGACCGCGCCGAGTCGCTCGCCGCCGAACTGCGCAGCGCCGGTCACACCGTGGAGCTCGTGGAGTCCGACGCGACCACCGAGAAGGGGGTCATCCGGGCCTTCGACGCCGCCGAGCAGCTCGGCGACCTGGCGACTGTCGTCGACTGCGTCGGCGGCTGGGGCTACCCGCGCCTGACCGAGCTCACCCAGGAGGACATCGACCAGGCGCTCGCGCTCAACCTGCGCTCGGCCCTGCTCATCCTGCGCGAGGCCGCGCGCCGCGTCCACGACGGTGGCAAGGTCGTGCTGCTGTCCAGCGCGGCGGCGGAGGTCGCCCCACCGCGGCAGAGCACGTATGCCGCCGCCAAGGCCGGTCTGGAGGCCGCGGCCCGGGTCGCCGCCAAGGAGGTCGCCAAGCGCGGGGTGACCGTCAACGTCGTGCGGCCCGGGGCCACCGACACCGAGTTCATGCGCCAGGTCACCGCACCGCGGGCGGTCGAGGCGATGGCGGCCGGCAACGCCATGAAGCGGCTCGGCACCCCCGAGGACGTCGCCGGCGCCGTGATGACCCTGCTCTCCCCGGACGCGGACTGGATCACCGGCGCCGTCCTCGAGGCGACCGGAGGACTGCGATGAGCACCGACATCCTGCCCAGCTACCTGGCCGGCACCTGGCAGACCGGGACCGGCGAGGGCCGCGAAGTCGCCGACGCGGTGACCGGGGAGACCGTCACCCGTGTGAGCAGCGACGGACTCGACCTCGGCGCCGCCGTCGACCACGCGCGGACCACCGGCTGGAACGCCCTGGCCGAACTGACCTTCCCCGAGCGGGCCGGGGCCCTCAAGGCCGCGGCGCTCGCCCTGCAGGAGCGCCGGCAGGAGCTGTACGACCTGTCGGCCCGTGCTGGGTGCACCCGGGCGGACGCGAAGGTGGACGTCGACGGCGGCTTCGGCACGGCGCTGGTCTACGCGAGCCTGGGCCGCAAGGGGTTGCCCGACGGGACGGTGGTGGTCGAGGACGACCCGGTCCCGCTGGGCAAGCAGGGCACCTTCGCCGGCCAGCACATCCTGACGACGCCGCGCGGGATCGCGGTGCAGGTCAACGCATTCAACTTCCCCGTCTGGGGGATGCTCGAGAAGCTCGCGCCAGCCCTGCTCGCCGGCGTTCCCACGCTGGTCAAGCCGGCCACCCCGACGGCCTACGTCGCCGAGCACGCCGTGCGGATCATGGTCGAGTCGGGTGCGCTGCCCGAGGGGTCGCTGCAGCTGGTCTGCGGAGGCGTCGACGGACTGTTCGACCTCCTCGGCGGCCAGGACCACGTCGGCTTCACCGGGTCGGCCTCGACGGCCGCGCGGCTGCGCAGCGACCCCGCCGTGACCGAGCGGTCCACCCACTTCAACGCCGAGGCGGACTCGCTGAACTTCTCCGCGCTCGGCCCGGACGCCACCCCCGGGCAGCCCGAGTTCGACCTGTTCGTGCAGGCGCTCGTCACCGAGATGTCGGTCAAGGCCGGCCAGAAGTGCACCGCCATCCGGCGGGCCTTCGTCCCGCGCGGTCAGCTGGATGCCGTGACCGAGGCCGTCGAGGCGGCGCTCGACGCCCTCGTCGTGGGTGCTCCCGGCGCGGAAGGCGTCACGATGGGCGCGCTCGTCGGACGCTCCCAGCGCGACGACGTCCGCACCGCGGCGGGGCGCCTCGGGCAGGCCGGCCGGCTCGTCTTCGGTGACCCCGACACAGTCGCGGTCACCGGGGCCGACGCCGACCGCGGCGCCTTCCTGTCACCGTTGCTCTTCCGCGCAGACGACACCACCCGCTCCGAGCCGCACGAGGTCGAGGCCTTCGGCCCGGTCAGCACCGTGATGCCGTATGACGACGTGCCCGACCTGCTCTCGCTCGTCGCCCGCGGCCGCGGCTCGCTGGCGGGGTCGGTGGTCTCCCACGACGGCGGCTTCGTCCGCGACGTCGTGCTCGGCGCAGCGGCCCACCACGGCCGGGTCCTCGTGCTCGACCGGGACGCCGCAGCGGAATCCACCGGTCACGGCACCCCCATGCCGCAGCTCGTGCACGGCGGGCCGGGCCGCGCCGGTGGGGGACAGGAGGAGGGCGGCCTGCGGGCCGTCTACGCGCACCTGCAGCGGACGGCCGTCCAGGGCAGCCCCGCGGTGCTGGCCGCCGTCACCGGTGGGGCGCCGCAGCCGTAGCCCGGCAACCAGGGGCCGTGGCCGGCCCAGAAACCCCCTCAAATAGTCGACAAACTCTTGGCAGCAACGCCGAAGAAGTGTAGAACTTTAGATGACCGCCGACCCGAAGGAGAACTGCAATGTCCGTTGACACCCGGACCGGTCCCGCTCCCAAGCCGGAGGGCCCGCTCAGCAAGATCGACTACAACGAGCGCATCCCCAACAACGTCAACCTCGCCGAGGACCGTCGTCTCCAGCGGGCGCTGGAGGGCTGGCAGCCCAAGTTCCTCGACTGGTGGAAGACCCTCGGCCCGGCACTGCCGACCAAGGACGTCTACCTGCGCACCGCGGTCGCCGTGGGCCGCGACGGGTGGGCGCACTTCGACCACGTCCCGATGGAGGAGTACCGCTGGGGCATCTTCCTCGCCGAGCAGGACCCCGACAAGAAGGTCAACTTCGGCAAGCACAAGGGTGAGCCCGCCTGGCAGCAGATCCCGGGTGAGCACCGCGCCGACCTGATGCGTCTCATCGTGATCCAGGGCGACACCGAGCCGGCCTCGGTGGAGCAGCAGCGCATCCTCGGCAACACCGCGCCGAGCATCTATGACCTGCGCAACCTCTTCCAGGTCAACGTCGAGGAGGGCCGGCACCTGTGGGCGATGGTCTACCTGCTGCACGCCTACTTCGGTCGCGAGGGGCGCGAGGAGGCCGAGCAGCTGCTCAAGCGCAACTCCGGTGACCTCGACGCGCCGCGCATCCTCGGTGCGTTCAACGAGGAGACGACCGACTGGCTGCAGTTCTTCATGTTCACCTACTTCACCGACCGGGACGGCAAGTACCAGCTGGGCACCCTCAAGGAGTCGGCGTTCGACCCGCTGGCGCGCACCTGCGAGTTCATGCTCAAGGAGGAGGCGCACCACATGTTCGTCGGCACGACCGGCGTGCAGCGGACCGTGGAGCGGACCGCCCAGGTGATGAAGGAGCTCGGCACCAGCGACGAGGAGACGCTCTACGAGGCCGGGGTGATCCCGTTGTCGGTCATCCAGAAGTACCTCAACTTCCAGTTCTCCGTCTCCATGGACCTGTTCGGGTCCGAGCAGTCCACCAACGCCGGCAACTACTACACCTCCGGCCTCAAGGGCCGCTGGATGGAGAAGCGCCGCAAGGACGACCACGTCCTGCTCGACGACACCCGCGAGATGAACTACATCGAGGACGGGGAGATCAAGAGCAAGACGGTGCCGATGCTGAGCGCCCTCAACCTCGACCTGCGCGACGAGTACGCCGCCGACTGCGCCAACGGCGTCCGCCGCTGGAACCAGGAGCTCGAGGACGCGGGCCTCGAGGAGCGCCTCGTCCTGCCGCACGAGGGCTTCAACCGCAAGGTCGGCAACTACGCCGGGCACCACGTCAGCCCCGACGGCCGCGTCCTGTCCGACGAGGAGTGGGCGGCCAATGTCGACCAGTGGCTACCGAGTGCGGAGGACCGCAAGCGGGTGGCCAAGCTGATGGTGCCGGAGTACGAGTACGGCAAGTTCGCCGGCTGGATCGCGCCGCCGAAGACCGGCATCAACGACCAGCCGGTCGAGTTCGACTACGTCCACCTCGCCGAGGAGGGTCTCGCCTGACGGCGGGACCGGCCACAGCACAGGGAGGTCGACATGCCACTGACGTGGGAGCGTGAGCCGCGCCCGGTGTGGGACGCGGACAAGGAGCGCATCATCGGCGGCGCCCCGGAGGGGGCGCTGGACGTCAGCTACCCCGACGGGGCCGAGCTGCCCGGCGACTGGTTCGTCGCCGCGGAGGACGGCAAGCCGGTCGGCTACGGCTGGATGGACTCCACCTGGGGTGGCGACACCGAGATCCTGCTGGCCGTCGACACGGCCCAGCAGGGTCGAGGGGTCGGCAGCTTCGTCATGACCCACCTGGAGTGGGAAGCTGCCCAGCGCGGAATCAACTACGTCTACAACACCGTTCGCGAGACGCACCCCGACCGTGACCAGGTGCATGACTGGCTGCTCGTGCGCGGCTACCGCGGCAACGAGCGCGACGCCTCGCTGCGCAAGCGGGTTGCCGTGGAGGACACCAGCGAGCCGGCCGCGCCGAAGCAGCCGCAGCCGGAGCTCACGGCCGTGCCGCCGGGGCACGAGGACCGCGGTGGTTACGTGAACATCGAGGACCACCAGTACTGATCCGCGCCCGACCCGAGACCGGACGCGACGTGCCCCGTATGCCGAGCACACGGCATACGGGGCACGTCACGTGGGCGTGGGGCGGGCGAGCCTGCGTGGCCTCGGCCGCGATGGGTCAGTTGCGGGTGGCTGCCTGCGACTCCATCCGGTCCCACTCGGCCTGGGCGCGGCGGTGCCAGCGGTCCCGCTGGGTGTGGAAGGTGGCGGCCGCCCGCGGCCCCGGCCAGTCGTGGCGCAGCAGCTCGGCCGGCAGGTCCGGGTCGAGGAAGGGGAAGCTGCGCCACTCGTGGATCAGGTGCACCTGGTTGACGAACGCCTCGTGGTCGGTGGGGGCGTGCACGCCCTCGAACTGGTCGATGAACGTCAGGTAGCGCTTCTCGACGTCGTCGAGGTCCCACGCGGCGGCGATCAGCTTGGCCGGCTCACCGACCTGTGCCGACTCGCCGATCCACGCGAACGCGCGGGCGGTCAGGCCGAGCTCGGCGAGCACGGCGGCGACGGCGTCCCGCTTGGCCGGTTCGGGGACCACCCACAGCCCCGGGGTGGGGGATCCCATGCCGAGCCAGGTGAGGCGCGTGCGCAGGCGGTGTCGCAGCCGGCGCTGGGACTCGGGGACGCCCACCGTCAGGACCAGCCAGCGGCCGTCCCAGGCGTGCGGGCGCCGCATGAAGCCGTAGATGCGCTCGGTGCCTTCCTGCAGCAGCTGCGCGCCGGCCTCGGTGAGGGTCCACATGACCTTCCGGCCGTGCCGTTCGGAGGAGAGCAGGCCGTCCGCGGCCGTGCGGGAGAGGGCCTGGCGTGCCGACTTCTCCTCCACGCCCAGGGTCGCCAGGGCCGACACGAGCGTGCCGGTCCAGATGGAGCCGGAGCGGGTGTGCACGAACTCGCCGAGGATGGTGAGCAGCAGCGACCGTGCGCTCGGTGCCGAGGTGTTGCGCTGGCGCGCCGTCCCCATCCTTCCGGCGTCCGGTTGCTGTGGCGTCGTGGCCATCGAGGCTGTCTCCCTTTCGGTTGCGGCACCGCATTGTCCCAGTCGGGTACCCGATCGCCCGTGACCGCAACGGCCGGGCCTGTCGGGCGCGGCGCAACATGCAGAAAAATACTACAAAGTCTTGACGGGGAACAGGGAAAACGTAGAGTCTAGGGAGACCGAAACCGCCCGTGCCCCCAGGGAGTGCCATGACCGTCACCGAGAACTCCGACCTCGCGCCGAGCACGTCGGAGACCGCCCAGCCCCAGGCCGCGTCGCAGCCCGTCGTCAGCTTTGCGACCGCCCCGGACCGGTACCGCCACTGGAAGCTCACCATCGACGGGGAGGTGGCCACCGCCGCCCTGGCCGTCGACGAGCACGGCGGCCTCGTGCCCGGCTACGACCTCAAGATGAACTCCTACGACCTGGGAGTGGACATCGAGCTCTACGACCTGGTGCAGCGCCTGCGTTTCGAGCACCCGGAGGTCAAGGCCGTGGTGATGACCGGCGGGGTGGAGCGCATGTTCTGCGCCGGCGCCAACATCCGCATGCTGGCCCAGTCGCCGCACTCCTGGAAGGTGAACTTCTGCAAGTTCACCAACGAGACCCGCAACGGCATCGAGGACGCGACCGAGAACTCCGGCCAGACCTGGATCGCCGCGGTGAACGGCACCGCCGCGGGCGGTGGCTACGAGCTGGCCCTCGCGTGCGA
>NZ_DASSTI010000023.1:0-48387 GCF_035708005.1 Segeticoccus sp.
CGTGGGATTCGTGCCGGTGATCGAGGGCTCGGAGAACTACACCGAGGAGCAGGTCGTCGACGCGATCGTGCGCACCGACTACGACCAGCCGATCGCGTCCCAGCGGAAGACTCCACCCGCTCCCGCGCCGCCGCTCCCGCCCAAGGGCGGGGTGTTCCGCCGGTTCCTGGACGGGTTCCGCTACCGCTGACGGCACGCCGGAGTCAGGTTCCGTGCTGGGCCGGCCGCCACCCGGACCACCATGGTGGGAAGTGGCCCGTTCGGTCAGGTCTCAGGTCTCGCCGGGGCCACCACGCCGGGAAGTGGCCAGCTTGGTCAGTTGTCAGTTGTCAGCGCACAGCCGGGCACGGCCGGGCCGGCGCCACCGCGCCAGCGGCGGGCGGTGGGGTCGACGGCCTACGAGCGTCGTCTACCGTGGCCGGGTGCCTGCCACGACACCACGCACCGCGATCCGCTCGACCGCAGCCGTCGGCGTGGCGCTCGCCGTCGCGCTGAGCGGCTGCACCTCCTCGGACGGCTCCGCCGCCCGGAGCAGCAGCCCCACCTCGAGCAGCCCTGCGCCGAAGGCGAGCAGCTCCAGCCCGGCCAAGCCGCATCCGCGCGTCAGCGTCGCCGGCGTGCCCACCGCCCTCGCCAAGACGGTCCGGCAGCTGTATGCCGGAAAGCCCGTCCCAGCGCCGGCTCCGCTGCGCCGGGTCCTCGCCCAGCGAGCCACCTCGCACGGGCGCGTGAAGGCCCACGGCAACGTGGCGAGCTGGAAGTCGTCGAAGATTGCGGTCGTGACCGCCCGCCACGACGTCACCCTCGCGGTGCAGGGCAAGCACGGCTGGCACGTCGTCGGCGGCTGGTGGCCCTCGATGAAGGTGAGGAGGCCGCAGCTCGGCGGCACCCGGCACGTGCTGCTCATGGGGTCCGACGCCCGGGTCTCGCACGGGCAGGAGGTCGCCCGTTCCCGCGCCGACAGTCTCCACGTCATCGGACTGGACGGTCGCGGTGGCGCCGGTGTGCTCGGCATACCGCGCGATTCGTGGGTGTCGCTGGCCACCGGCGGGCCGGGGAAGATCAACTCGGCCATGGCCTACGGCGGTCCGACGGCGGAGCTGAAGACGGTCCGGCACGTGACCGGGCTGCCGATCGAGGGCTACCTGCTGACCGGGTTCGTCGGCTTCCGGCACGCGATCGACGCCTTCGGGGGCCTGCCGTTCGACGCGCCCAAGGCCGTCATCGACCCGACGCACCACAACTCCGGCGCGGACGTGAAGAAGGGCAAGCAGCACCTCAACGGCGACGAGGCGCTCGCCTATGCCCGGGAGCGGAAGTCGTTGCCGGACGGCGACTTCGGGCGCTCGCGCAACCAGGGTTGGCTGCTCCTCGCGGGCGCGGCACTGGTGCGCGGCGGCGGTCCGGAGAAGCTGCCGAGGTACCTGCACGAGCTCTCGCCGTACGTCACGACCGACCTGTCCGCCCAGCAGGTGCTGACCCTCGCGGCGCACGTCTTCACCCTGAACCCTCATAGGGTGCGCAACGAGGTCGCCACCGGTGGCTTCGGTGTCCGTGGGGGCGGCCAGTCCGTGGTCCTGCTGGGCAGCGGCGCTCGGCACCTGTTCCACGACCTCCGGGACGGCACCCTCTCTGGCGGCGGGTGAGAGACTGCGAACCATGGCGGACGAGGTGCTCTACGACGATGGTGTGGTCACGCTCGACGAGGGTGGCATCACGCTGCGGCGCTACTACTTCCCGCTCGCGCTGAGCAAGCGGATCCGCTACTCCGACGTCCGCGGCTTCGAGCAGCGGCAGATGGGACCGTTGACCGGCAAGGGCCGGGTCTGGGGCAGCGGCGACTTGCGGCACTGGACGCCGCTCGACCTGAAGCGGCCGCAGAAGCAGGTCGCGATCATCCTCGACGTCGGCGCCGCGGTGCGGCCGACCTTCTCACCGGAGGACCCGGAGCGCTTCGTGGCGATCCTGCAGCAGCACGTGCCGCCCGTCACCTCCTGACGGGATGGGGTCCGCGGTGGCCGGCTGGAGACCCGGCCACCGCGGCGCCCGCTCGCGGGAGCTCAGCTCTCCGGCAGGGCGGCACACTGGCCGACGGCCTTGCCGCCGACACTGTTCGGCCCGTACCCGGGTGGGGCACCGTCCACCGCGTCACCCAGTTGCGGCTTCGGGCTGTTGCGGTGGCAGACCAGGTTCTTGCCGATCGTGTTCGCGACCACCTCGTTGCCATCGGGATCGGCGTTCTGGATGTTCTTCAGCACGACGTTGCCGCCGATGGTGCTGCGGATCACCCCGAACCACGTGGTGTTCAGGCCCTGGACCACGACGTTGCCGTGGATGGTGTCGTCCTTGATGGAGAACGGGATGAACGGGTCGGTGGCCGGCCCGGCCCCGCCGCCGTGCGAGGTCAGGTTGCCATGGATCGTGATGCCGTTGAAGGCGGCGTTGTAGACGTGGTCGAGGGTGACGTTGCCCTTGACGACGTCGGCTCCGACCTCACCGGGGGTCCCATCGGTGCTGCACGGGTGTGCCTGGGTGCAGCCCAGCGCCAGCATCGAGCCGGGCTTCGCCGTCACGTTGCCGCGCACCGTGAGCGTGGAATGCGTGGAGGCGTCGAACACTGCTCCCCGGGTGACCGTCAGGTTGCCGCGCACGATGACCGCGGCGCCGTCGGGAACCATGCAGTTTCCGGTGATCCGGACATTGGAGTAGGTGCCGGACGCGAGTTCCCCGCCGCTGCAGGCGGCGGAGGGCGGAGGTGCGGCGTTCGCCGCGGCGGTGAATCCAGTGGCCGTCAGGACGGCGGCACCGAGGATCGCCGCACCATAGCGTGCTTTCATGTGGGGTTTGCCCGTCTGTGAAGGATGGTGGGACGCCCCGAATCGAACGCCATCCACACAGCGGGCCACAAGCGGCGGGCGCAAGAATCACCCGATAAACGCCCGTGTCTAGACAACGCCTCGCGTGGTCAGGCGACCATCGGTGCCCGACCGCGTCGGGTCCGGCGCTGGGTGCCCGACTGCAGGGCATCGGACCATGCGCGGGCCAGTCCCGTCACCGCCGCACCGATGCGCTCCTCGCCCAGGGTGTAGGGCACCCGGACGAAGCGCTCCAACCCGGTGCCGTCGACGGAGAAGGACGCCCCCGGCGCGAGGAGCACCCCGTGCCGCTCGGCGGCCACGGCCAAGGCGGTCGAGCGCGGCTGCGGCAGGCGGCACCAGGCTGTCAGACCGCCCGGTGGCCGGCGGACCTCCCAGTCGGGCAGCTGCTCGCCCAACGCCTGTAGCAGGGCGGCCCGGCGACTGCGCAGTTCCGCCCTCCGCGCCTCCAGCAGCGGCTCGCCCGCCTGCAGCAGCTCGGTCACCACGAGCTGTTCGAGCACCGGAGCCCCCAGGTCGAGGCTGACGCGCGCCTCCAGGAACCGCCCGACCTGCTGTCGTGGCACCCGCATCCAGCCCACCCGGAGGCCACCCCAGTAGCTCTTGCTCGCGCTGCCGACCGTGACGGACTCCGTCGCGAACGCGGCGAATGGTCGGGGCATCGCATCGACGTCCAGTCCGACGTCGACCATCGTCTCGTCCACCACCGGCACCGCGCCGGCGGCGCGTAGTGCGTCCGCGACCAGCTGCCGATCCGCCTCCCGCATCAGTGAACCGGTCGGGTTCTGGAAGTCAGGGACCAGCACGGCGCCGGCCACGGCCGAGCGGCGCCCGGCGCCCAGGAGGTCTCCCAGTGCGGCGAGATCGAGACCGGCCGGCCCGACGGGCACCCCCACCAGCCGGGCGCCCTGACGGCGCAGCGTCGCCAGGGCGTTGGGGTAGCCGGGGTGTTCCACCAGCACGCGGTCGCCGGTGCGCAGCAGCGCGCGGGCGGCCACGGCCGTCGCGGCCACGGCGCCGGCGGTGACGATGACCTGGTCCGGTTCGGTCGGCAGCCCGCGGGCGGTGAACCGCGCGGCGAGCGCCTCGCGCAGCACCGGCAGTCCCGCCGGGTGGTAGCCGGTGCCGTACAGGTGCCGGGGGAGCCGCTCCATCGCCGCCTCGTAGGCCGTCAGGACCCCGACGCCGGCTGTCGGCGCGGCGTAACTGAGGTCCAGCATCGTCGCGGACCGTTCGGTGGGATGCACCAGGTTGGCGGTCCCCGGCTGCGGGCCGCCGGGGACCGTCGCGATGCTGCCAGAACCCCGGCGGGAGGTGAGGTAGCCGCGGTCGCGCAGCTCGGCATACGCCCTCGCGACGGTGGTGCGGCTGACCGGCAGCGCGGCCGTCAGCTCGCGCTCGCTCGGCAGCCGCGTGCCGTGCAGGATCCGCCCGTCGGCCACGAGCAGGCGGATCCTGTCGGCGAGCGACCGGTAGGCCGGCCCGTCGGGGGCCGGGTCGGCGAGCAGGTCGGCGAGCAGGGAGGCGAGGCGGGCAGCGGAGACGCGCGCGGTCGGCATACGGGCCACTGTCGCACAAGTGGCCATGTTCAGGAAGGCCACTTTGCTGTCACACTGGCCGGCATGACCCTGACGCCGCCTCGCCGCCAGCTGGCCTCGCTGTCGCCGCGCGAGCAGCTGCGCAGCGGCCGGATGCCGCGCCGGCTGCTCCAGCTCTTCGTCGGCCTGTCCTGCTTCGGTGCGTCGATGGGGATGATGGTGCGGGCCCGGCTCGGACTGGCGCCGTGGGACGTCTTCCACTGGGGGCTGACCTCCCGGCTGCCGCTGAGCTTCGGGACGATCGTGATCATCGTCGGCGCCCTCGTGCTGCTGCTGTGGTGGCCCCTGCGGCAGTGGCCCGGCCTCGGCACGGTCTGCAACGTGGTGTGGGTCGGCGTGGCCAGCGACGTCACGCTCGGCCTCCTGCCGCCGCCGGAGGCGATGGGGTGGCGGATCGCGCTCATGGTCGGTGGTGTGGTGCTCAACGGCCTGGCCAGCGCGCTCTACATCGGCAGCCAGCTCGGCCCGGGGCCGCGGGACGGCCTGATGACCGGACTGTCCCAGCGCACCGGGCGCAGCATCCGGCTGGTGCGGACCTCGATCGAGGTCACCGTGCTCGTGGTCGGGTGGATCCTCGGCGGCGTCGTGGGCGTCGGCACGGTGCTGTATGCCGTGGCGATCGGCCCGCTCATCCAGCTGTTCCTGCCGATGATGGTCGTGGACCTGCCGGGCGCGGCCCGCTACGCTGCGAAACCGGCCGGCCGCGAGCCCATCCAGCCGCGGCCCTGACGTCACTTCGCACCACGGAGGCAGGAGCCGTCCGATGCCCACCGGGGAACGCCTGCGCGCGATGTCGCGCCGCCGCTCGAGCCTCACCTTCAAGCTGCGGTATGCCGTGCGGCACCCCGAGCGCATCCGCGGCCACCTGCGACGCGCTGCCCGGGACGCGTGGCTGCGGGCCAGCAGCCGGGACCACGTCGCCTACTACCGGGCGGTGATGCAGCACGACGTCGCGCACCGGGCAGCGAACGCCGCCGTCGGCAGCCCGAGCGAGGAGCAGTGGCTGCGGTTCGGGCGGTTCCAGTTCCGCTACCTGCGCCAGCACGGCCTGCTGCCGAGGCACCGGGTGCTCGAGATCGGGTGCGGGAACCTGCGGGCGGGCTGGCACCTCATCGACTACCTCGACGCCGGCAACTACTACGGCATCGACATCTCCCCGGACATCCTCTTCGCGGCGCAGCAGACGGTCGCCGACCGGGGACTGCAGGACAAGCTGCCGCACCTGACGCCGGTGCGCGACCTGCGGTTCGCGTTCCTGCCGGACGGGTACTTCGACGTCGTCCATGCGCACAGCGTCTTCTCGCACTCCCCGGCCGAGGTGGTCGAGGAGTGCCTGGCCCACGTGGGTCGCATCCTCACGCCGGACGGCTTCTTCGACTTCACCTTCAACCGGACCGAGGCCGCCGAGCACCACGTCCTGCACGAGGACTTCTACTACCGCACCGAGACGCTGGTCGCCGCGGCCGAGCGGCACGGCCTGACCGCGCGGTTGATGGAGGACTGGGAGCAGAGCTCGCACCGGCAGTCCAAGCTGCGCGTCACCCGCTCCTGAGCCGGGTCTCACCCGGCGGGCAGCCGGCCGTTGCCCGCCGGGGGCGGACTACCGTGTGCGCGTGGAGACCCCCCACCTCACCACCCGCCGGGCGCGCACGCGTGACGTGCCCGAGATCCGTGCGCTGGTGCAACCGCTCGCAGAGTCCCGCGTGCTCGTCGCGAAGGACGCTGTCGCCTACTACGAGTCCCTGCAGGAGTTCCGGGTCATCGAGGACGCCGGCGTCGTGATCGGCTGCGGAGCGGTGCACGTCATGTGGCAGGACGTCGCCGAGGTGCGCACCCTCGCGGTGGCCGACTCCCACCGGGGGCGGGGGATCGGCCACCTGCTGCTCGAGCAGCTCCTCGACGACGCCCGCGAGCTCGGCGTGGCGCGGGTCTTCTGCCTCACCTTCGAGGTGGACTTCTTCTGCCGGCACGGCTTCCAGCCGATCGAGGGGCAGGCCGTCACGCCTGAGGTCTACGCCCAGCTCCTGCGCTCCTACGACGAGGGCGTTGCCGAGTTCCTCGACCTGGACCGGGTCAAGCCGAACACCCTCGGCAACACCCGGATGCTGCGCGTGCTCTGAGCGGCGACCGGGCGGGGGGCTTCCCGGCAGCGCGGGCCGGTCAGCAGGTCACTCCTTGACCGCGCCCGTCAGCATGCCCTCGATGAACCGCCGCTGCAGGATCAGGTAGACGATCACCACCGGTAGGGCGACCAGGACCGCCCCGGCCGCGAGCAGCGACACGTCCGAGGAGTGCTGGCCCTGGAAGAAGACCAGTCCCAACGGCACGGTCCGCCGCGCCTCGGAGGTCACCATGACCAGCGCCAGCAGGAACTCGTTCCACGTCCACATGAACGTGATCACCACGAGGGTGGTGATCGCCGGCCGCCCGACCGGCACGAGCACCCGCCACAGCGTGGTCCAGCTGTTGGCGCCGTCGATCCGCGCGGCCTCCACCAGCGTTCGGGGTGCGCTGCTGAAGTAGGCCCGCATCCAGAACGTGCCGAAGGCGATCGACTGCGCCGTCTGCGGCAGGATCAGGGCCCAGTAGGTGTCGGTCAGGCCGAGGCCACGCAGGTCGTAGTAGAGCGGCACGACCAGCGCCTCCTCGGGCAGCGTCAGCCCGATGAGGAACATGTAGAACAGCACCGTCGAGCCGGGGAAGCGCATCGTGCCGAAGGCGTAGGCCGCCAGCGTGGAGAACACCGCCGCCGACACCACCACGGCGACCGCGACGATCACCGAGGACCCGAGGTAGTGGCTGAAGTGCCCCCGCGTCCAGGCCTCGACGAAGTTGTGCCAGTGCAGCTCGTTGGGCAGCGCGAAACCGGTGGCGAGCGAACGCTGGTCGGCAAACGCGGTGCTGAGCACCCCGAAGACCGGGGTCAGGGCGATGACACTGAACAGCGCGAGGATCACGTAGGTCGCCCACTGCTCGGCCTTGGAGGTCACCGGTCCCTCCCCTCGATCAGCCTCGACACCACCACGGTGAGCACGAAGATGAGGATCGCCAGGCTCACCCCGATCGCCGCTGCCGAGCCGACCTGCCCCGTCTCGAACGCCCGGTGGTAGACCTCGTAGGCCGGCACGGACGTGGCGTTCTCCGGTCCACCTCCCGTCGTGACGTAGATCAGGTCGAAGTTGCGCAGGCCCGCCACGATCGTCAGCGTCGCGGCGACCGCGATCTCCGGCCGCAGGGCGGGGAGCGTGACGGCGAAGAACTCCCGGATCGCACCGGCACCGTCGAGCCGGGCCGCCTCGTAGAGCTCACGCGGGATCCGCTGGGCACCGGCGAGGAACAACACCATGGCCAGGCCCGATTCGACCCACGTGCCGATGAGTCCGACGGCGGGCAGGGCGAAGGTGAAGTCCCCCAACCATGCTCGCGTGATGTCGCCGAGCCCGACAGCGGCAAGCAGATCGTTGAGCAGCCCCTGGGGCGCGTAGATCCAGCGCCACGCGAGAGCGACGACGACCATGGCCAGCACCTGCGGCAGG
Source organism: Segeticoccus sp. (assembly GCF_035708005.1). NCBI lineage: Bacteria > Bacillati > Actinomycetota > Actinomycetes > Micrococcales > Intrasporangiaceae > Segeticoccus > Segeticoccus sp. The sequence continues at coordinate 8,011 of NZ_DASSTI010000023.1, forward strand.
AACAGGACGGTGCGGAAGAACGTCAGCCCGTGGATCCGGATGCGCGACATGGCACCGGCCAGCAGCAGCCCGATGACGATGGGCAGGAACGAGTAGAACAGCAGCAGGATCAGCGCGTGGACGAACGGCCCGCGGAACGTCGGGTCGGTGAAGATGGCGGCGTAGTTGCTGCCGCCGGCCCAGGTCGCGACCGAGAGCCCGTCCCAGTTGTAGAGCGAGTACCAGATGGACTGGCCGAAGGGGATCAGCACGAACAGCGCGAAGAGGGCGACGGCCGGGAGGATGTAGAGGTAGCCGACCTGCCGTGGCTCGCCCGGGGATCCTCGGCGGCGCCGGCGGCGGCCCCCGGCGCGCTCCAGGGGCCGCGTTGCGACGGTTCGCCGGCTGGTGGCGTGCTGGCTCACTGACTGTGGAACGACTGGTAGTCCGACTGCAGCCTCTGGGTGAACTGCTGGGGCGTGAGCTTGCCCCCGATCAAACCCTGCAGCGACGCGGTGATCGTGTCGTAGAAGGTGGGCGTCGAGTAGTCCAGGTAGGGCACCAGCCCGTCGTCCTGGCTCAGCGTTTCCCAGCCCTGCACCATCTGACCCTCGATGCTGGAGGCGGGCAGCGACTTCGCGGCCGGCCCGGGCACTGCGGGGAGGTTGCCCGTCTTCGTCATCACGTCCGCGGCGTGCTTGTCCGTCAGGAAGTTGATGTAGGCGGCGGCCACATCGGGGTGCTTGGACTTGCTCGTGACGGCGAAGGCCAGGCTCTCGCCCCCGGTCGTGACCACGGAACCGCCGGGCTGGTCGGGCGGGGTGACGATGAGGCCGAGCTTGCGACCCATGGAGGGCTTCAGCACGGCCGCCTCCCAGGTGCCGGTGACGAGGTAGACGCCCTGCCCCGAGGCGAACTGCTTGGCGGCGTCGTCGTAGCCGAGCCCGTTGGCGCCCTGCGGGAAGTAGCCCTTCTTGGCCCAGTCGGCCAGCACCTGCGCGGCCTTGAGCGTGCCGGAGTCGGTCCACGTGGCGTTGCCGGTGCCGAAGACGAGGTTGCGCACGGTCTGCTTGCCGGCCGTCTGGCCCTGGATGACGCCGAAGGTGTGGATGGCCGGGTACTTGTCGAGGTTGCCGAACTGAATGGGCAGCTGGCCCTTCGCCTTGATCTTGGGCAGCTGGTCGGTGAAGTCCTTCCACGTCTTGGGTGGTTGCAACCCGAGCTGCTTGAGCTTGTCCTTGTTGTAGTAGATGCCGATGTACTCACCCATCTGGGACAGGCCGTAGAGCTTGCCCTCCCCGAAGTGCTTGCCGTCGTTGGAGACCCGGTTCAGGTCGAGGAGCGTCTTGGGGTAGCGGTTGGCCCAGCCGTAGGCCTTCGCGTAGCTGTCGAGCGGGGTCAGCATGCCGGCCTTCACGAAGGCGACCATGTCGCCGTAGCCCTGGTTCGCCTCCACCACATCGGGTGGGTTCTTGCCCGACAGGGCCAGCTTGAGGGTGGTCTTGAGGTCGGAGAAGCTCTTGGCCGTCCGCTTGATCGTGACGTTCGGGTACGTGCTCTGGAACTCCTTGTTCAACCGGCTGATCTCGGCGTTCTGCCCGCCGCGGACCTCCTGGTCCCACACCTGCAGGGTCACCGTGCCGGCCTTGGCCGGGTTGGTGGAGATGCTGCCCGCGGGCCGGCTGGACTGGCTCGAGGCGGCACTGCCGCTGCCCGGTGGCGAGCAGGCCGCGGCCGCCAGCCCACCAGCCACGGTGAGGCAGGTCAGCGACAGCAGGGACGTCATACGGCGGGGGGAACGTCGCACAGGGAACTCCTTGCGGTCAGCGGCTTCTGGGGCCGCGATGGGGAGGGATGCGGGTGTGTCGCTGGGGTGCCGCGTCGGTGTGGTCGATGTCCGCGAGCCGCGCCACGGTGGCCTGCGCGCGGCGCACGCTGGCCAGTGGCGCGGGCGGGGTCACGTCGTCGAGGAAGGCGTAACGGCGCAGCAGGGAGGCGTGGTAGGCGTCGGTGGGGCCGACCCCCTTGGTGCAGGACCACCAGTCGCTGATGTCGCCCCACCCGGGCGCCGCGAGGGAGCCGCCGAACTGCTGCACCGCCAGGGCCGAGCAGACGCCGGCGAAGGCGAGCCGGTTGGCCAGTGGCCAACCCTTGAGGGTGCCCAGGACGATCGCGGCGCCGAACACGTCGCCGGCACCGGTGGCGTCCAGGGCCTTGACGCGGACCGCGGGGACGTGCGCCTCCTCGCCGGTCTCGGAGTCGATGGCCATGGCGCCCTCCGCGCCGTTGGTGACCACGGCCAGCGGCACGAGGTCGGCGAGGGTGTAGAGCGCGTCCTTGGCATTGCCGCACCGGGTGTAGGCCATCGCCTCCGTGGCGTTGGGCATGAAGGCGTGGCAGACCGAGAGCTGGTCGAGGATCGCGGGCGACCACTGCCCACTGGGGTCCCAGCCGACGTCGGCGAAGATCTTCGTGCCGTTCGCGCGGGCGGCGTCCACCCAGGTCGCGGTGGCCGCGCCGTCGCCCGGACCGGCACCGGTGCCGGCCACGTGGATCGGGTGGGACTCGCTGAGGTCGACGATGGCGGCCCGGGCCCGCGGTGGGGTGCCGATGAGCTCGGCGACGGGCACCGGCGGCGCGTGGCCGTGCGTGACCATCGCGCGGTCCCCGGGGGTGGCCATCGAGACCGTGACGGGGGAGTGCCAGTGCTCGAAGCGGCGCGAGTGGCTGAGGTCGATGCCCTCCTGCTGCTCGAGGGTGCGCCAGCAGAAGTCGCCGTAGTCGTCGTCCCCGAACGCCGCCGCGAGCGAGGTGCTCAGCCCGAGCCGGCCGGTGGCGACGGCCAGGTTGGCGATGCCGCCGGGGCACGAACCCATGCCCTCGGCCCAGATCTCCGTTCCTCCGGTCGGCAGCGAGCCCAGCCCCGTGAAGATGATGTCGAGGAAGACGGTGCCGTGGACGAACACGTCGAACTGGCGCTCGGCGTCGGCCGCCTTGGCCGTCGTGGTCGTGTCGCGCGCGGTCACGGTGACACGCTAGCCCTGCGTGCGGGAGCGGACAACCATGAACGCGCAAATCTGCGCATCGAGTGCGCGCTCGTGCGTGTTCGTGGTGCTAGCGTGGCGGTCATGCTGCAGCACGAGCGCCGCGTCGCCATCCTGCGGCGGGTGCGCGCGAGCGGCGCCACCGAAGTCAGCGAGTTGGCCCGCAGCCTGGGCGTGAGCGCCTCGACGATCCGGCGCGACCTCGCGGCGCTCGGTGCGGAGGGGACGGTCCGCCGCGTGCACGGTGGGGTGCGCGTGGACGACCAGGCCGATGCCCGGCTGCCCTTCGCTGCGGTCGTGGAGGTGGACCCGGCACGCAAGGACGCGATCGGAGCGCGTGCGGCGGCGACAGTGCAGGACGGGCAGAGCGTGCTGCTCGACATCGGCACCACGGTGCGCTCGATGGCGCAGCACCTGCGCGGCCGGCCGGTCACGGTGCTCACCTCGAGCCTCGCCGTCGTCGACGTGCTGCGCGACGACCCGCAGGTGGAGCTCATCGTGCTCGGGGGTGTGGTGCGCCGCGCCTACCACTCGATGGTCGGGCTGCTCACCGAGGACGCGTTGGCCCAGGTGCACGCCGACCGGGCCTTCCTGGGCGCCAGTGGAGTTCGCCCGGACGGGCGGGTCCTGGACAGCACCCGGGTCGAGGTGCCGGTCAAGCGGGCCATGCTGCGGGCGGTCGACCGCGCCGCGCTGCTCGTGGATGCCCACAAGTTTCCGGGCTCCGGTGGCCTGCGGGTCTGCGACGTGGGTGACCTGGACCTGGTGGTGACCAACGACGATGCCGACCCCGACACGGTGGCCCTGTGCCGGGAGCGTGGCGTGGAGGTGGTGTTCGCGTGAGGTTGACGATCCTCGGTGGTGGGGGTTTCCGGGTTCCGTTGGTCTACGGCGCCCTGGTCCGGGACGCGGTCGCGGGCCACGAGCCCCGGGTCACCGAGGTGGTGCTGTATGACGAGGACGCGACCCGGCTGCGCGCTGTCGCCTCGGTGCTCGAGCAGATGGCCCCCGAGGCGAGCCGACCGGCCGTGCGCAGCACCACCGACCTCGACGAGGCCCTGACCGGAGCCGACTTCGTCTTCTCCGCGATCCGCGTCGGAGGCCTGCACGGGCGCACCTGCGACGAGCGGGTGGCCCTGGACCTCGGGGTGCTGGGGCAGGAGACCACGGGTCCCGGCGGCATCGCCTACGCGCTGCGGACGATCCCCGTCGCGCGGGCGATCGCCGAGCGGGTCCGGGCGTGCTGCCCGCAGGCGTGGGTCATCAACTTCACGAACCCGGCCGGGATGGTGACCGAGGCGATGCAGGAGCTGCTCGGAGCGCGGGTCACCGGGATCTGCGACTCGCCGATCGCCTTGGCACGTCGTGCTGCTCGCGCCCTCGGCCTCGACCCGGCGCGCACCGAGCCCGACTATGTCGGCCTCAACCACCTGGGCTGGCTGCGCGGGCTGCGCCACGCCGGCCGCGACGTGCTGCCCGACCTGCTCGCGGACGACGCGGCGCTCGGACACGTCGAGGAGGCACGGCTGTTCGGGCCCGCCTGGGTCCGGTTGCTGGGGGTGCTGCCCAACGAGTACCTCTACTACTACTACTTCGCGCGTGAGTCGGTCGCGGCCATCCTCGCCGGCGGGGACACCCGTGGCGAGTTCCTCCTGCGCCAGCAGGAGGGCTTCTATGCCAGCGCCGCGGCCGATCCCGGTGCGGCGTACCGGGAGTGGCAGCAGGTGCGACGCGAGCGGGATGCGACGTACATGCAGGAGAGCCGGCAGGAGCGGGCCGCGGGGGAGCGGGACGAGGAGGACCTGCAGGGCGGCGGCTACGAGGGGGTCGCACTGGCGCTCATGGCGGCGATCGCGCGCGGCGAGCGGTCGACCATGATCCTCAATGTGTGCAACGGGTCCGCCGTGCCGGGGCTGCCCCCGGAGGCGGTCGTCGAGGTGCCCTGTGCGGTCAGCGCGTCGGGACCCCAGCCGCTGGCGACCCGCCCGCTGGCGGGGGACCAGCTCGGGCTGCTGCAGCAGGTCAAGGCGGTCGAGCAGCTGACTATCCGCGCCGCCGTGACCGGGTCGCGGTCGTTGGCACTCAAGGCCTTCGCCCTGCACCCGCTGGTCGACTCGTTCACCACCGCCCAGGCACTCCTCGACGGATATGCGCAGCGGATCCCGGAGGTGGCCGCCGCATTGCCGAACGGCTGAGCGCGTCAGCGCGTCGAGGAGTAGATCCGCCGGACGACGTCCTCGATCTCGGGCTCCTCGATCGCGAGGTCGCGCACCTCCACGCTCGCGGAGACTGCCGCCAGCACGGCCGCGGCCGTGGTCTGCTCGGCGTCGAAGGCGAGCCGCTGGCGCAGCCCGTCGCCTTCGCTGCCCAGGTGAGTCGTTCCGGGTATGCCGGTGAGGGCCTCGGTCGGTGCCGCCAGGTCGACGACGAGGACCCGGCGGGCCCCGACGGTCCTGGCCAGACCGGCGAGGGTGCCCTCGTAGGCCAACCGGCCGTGGTCGACCACGAGGACCCGTTCGCAGAGCCGCTCGATGTCGCCCATGTCGTGGGTGGTGAGCAGCAGCGTCGTGCCGCGTGAAGCCCGCTCGTGGATGAGGAATTCGCGCAGCCGCTGTTTGGACAGCACGTCCAGGCCGATCGTCGGCTCGTCGAGGATGAGCAGGTCGGGGGAGTGCAGCAGGGCGGCCGCGACCTCGGCCCGCATCCGCTGCCCGAGGGAGAGCTGGCGCACCGGGGTGTCGAGCGTCGGCCCCATCTCGAGCTGTTCCACCAGCTCCGCGGTGCGGGACCGGGCCGCGTCCGCGTCGAGCCGGTGGATCGAGGCGAGGATCGTGAACGACTCGCGCAACGGCAGGTCCCACCAGAGCTGGGACCGCTGGCCGAACACCACGCCGACTCGACGGGCGAGAGCCCGCCGCTGGCTGACCGGCTCCAGCCCACAGGTGCGGACCCGGCCGCTGGTCGGGACCAGGATGCCGGTGAGCATCTTGATCGTCGTCGACTTGCCCGCGCCATTGGCGCCGATGTAGCCGACCGCCGAGCCGGCCGCGATGGTGAACGTCATCGCGTCGACCGCGGTCAGGGTCGCCCGGCCCCACAACGCACGGGCTCCCTTGCCGCGTAACGTGAACCGTCGGGTCAGGTCGTCCACCTCGACGACCGGCTCGCCCGGCTTCATCCGCCACCTCCCTGGTAGTGCCGCGTGCCGAGCCGCCAGAGACCGGCCGCCATCAGACAGACCCAGACGGCCGCCAGGGGCGTGCACCACGCCAGCCACGCGGGCAGCAGCGCCGGCCCGGGCAGTCCGAGCACGGCCAGGGCAGGCAGGTAGGCGGTGAACGCCACCGGGAAGAGGAAGCCGAAGACGAGCTTCAGCGGACCGGGCCAGACGCTGGCCGGCTGCGTGGCGGCATACCGTCCGCCGTAGACGAAGGAGTTGGTCAGCTCGGCACCGTTGATGAGGAAGAACTGCATCCCCGCCGCGCACACGAACAGCCCCGCATAGATCACGGCCCCGGACACGAAGCCGAGCACGAGCAGCGCCACCGTGGACACGCTCCAGTGGATGTCGTTGACCACCAAGGCGATCGCGAGAGCGGCGGCGCCCACGACGGCTCGGGCGATTCGTTTCAGGCTGATGTCGCTGGTGACCAGCTGGGCCAGCAGTGGCTGCGGCCGCAGGTAGAACACATCGAGGGTGCCCGCGCGCACGTACGTCGGCAGCGTGTCGCAGTGGCCCACCGCGAGGTCGGCGAGGGAGAAGGCCAGGTCGGCCAGGCCGAAGACGAGCAGGATCGCGTGGAAGTCGAGGCCACCCAGCGCGTGCACGTTGTGGTAGATGATCCACACCTCGGCGAGCTCGACGAGCCCGACGAGGAAGGAGCTCGCCACGTCGATCGCGAACGACGTGCGGTAGGAGCGTTGCGCCCGCACGCGCGAGGCCAGCACCGCGCGGTATGCCGTGAGCCGGCCCGGCCGGATCCGTGCCGGTGCCGTCGTGGTCGCCTCAGCCACCCTGCACCTCCAGCTTGCGCCGCCCCGCGGTGGTGAGCAGGTGTCCGAGGAGGAAGGTGACGCCGAGCCAGAAGAGCTGGAGGCCCAGCACGCGCAGGGCGTCCAGGCCCAGCTTCCGCCCGGACAGCACGTCGATGGGGGCCATCATGATGGACGGGAACGGGGTGGCGGAGGCCAGCGCGCCGAGCCAGCCGGGGAAGAGGGACACCGGCACGAACATCCCCATGAGGAAGGTCGAGGCGACCATGTAGAGGAGCTGCATCCCGCGCGTCTCGACCAGCCAGAAGCCGAGGACGTTGACCGCGTAGCGGCCGCAGAACGAGATCGCCATGCCGAGGACGACGCTCACCACGCCCAGCAGGTAGGGAAGCGGCGCGCGCGGCATGACGATGCCGACGGTGAGCGCTCCCACGAGGACGCTCGGGATGCCGCGGGGGATGAGGCTGAACGACGCCTTGCCGAGGTCGGCGGCGAGGTGGGACAGCTGCACGTCCACCGGGCGCAGGAAGTCCACCGCCACGTCACCGGTGCGGATCCGCTCCCCGATCTCCGCCTTGCCGTGGGCCTGGACCGCACCGAGCAGGCCTTGGGACAGCCAGACGTAGGCGCTCATCGCGCCGACGCCGTAGCCCCGCAGGTCGCCGCCGGCGGCCCGGACCGCGGCGAACAGCACTGCGGCCTTGAGGAAGCCGAACACGACGTTGGTGAGCAGACCCGCGAATGTCGCCAAGCGGTAGCGCGACTGCTGCCGGAACCCTGCGCGGGCCAGCTGCCAGTAGGTGAGGAGCTCCGCGCGCACAAGCGCAAGAAACTACTCCGGGCCGCCGGTGCGCGCAAGCGAGCGGGTGGGCAGTAGCCTGCCCGGCATGACCGAACCGCAGTACATCATCGTGATGGGGGTGTCCGGCGGCGGGAAGACCACTGTGGCCAAGGGCATCGCGCAGGCCATGGGCTGGGAGTTCGCCGAAGGTGACGACTTCCACCCCAAGGCCAACGTCGAGAAGATGGCCGCCGGCCATCCACTCACCGACGAGGACCGCTGGCCGTGGCTGCGGGCGATCGGGGAGTGGATCGACGAGCGCGAGCGTGCGGGCACCAGCGCCGTCGTGACGTGCTCGGCGCTGCGCCGGGTCTATCGCGACCTGCTGCGCGAGGGCCGTCCCGGGGTGCGGTTCTGTCACGTCGACGCCGACGCGGACCTCATCGCCGAGCGGCTCGCGCGCCGCAGGGGCCACTACATGCCGCCGTCGCTGCTGCCCAGTCAGCTCGCCACGCTGGAGCGCCTGCAGCCCGACGAGCCGGGGGTCGTGGTCTCGGCCAGGGACACCCCGGAGCAGGTCGTGAAGGAGGCGCTCGAGGCGCTGGGACTGCACCCCAAGGAGGAGGCCAAGTGACGGCATACCATCTCGCACTGTTTGCCACCGCGGCCGGCGACAAGCCGCTCAGCCACGCCGGCCACGCACAACTCATCCTGGCGGCTCTGGCCGGCATCGCCACCGTCGTCGTCCTCATCGTCTGGGCGAAGTTCCACCCGTTCATCGGGCTGATCCTCGGCACGGCCGTGCTCGGGGCGGTCGCCGCCGTGCCGCCGGAAGACGTGGTGACCAGCTTCATCGACGGGCTCGGGTCCACGTTCGGCAGCGTCGGGCTGCTGATCGCCCTCGGCGCCATGCTCGGCAAGCTGCTCGCGGACTCCGGCGGCGCCAACGTCATCGTCGACACGATCATCAGCAAGGTCGGCCGCCGGACCCTGCCGTGGGCGATGGCCCTGATCGCCGGGATCATCGGGCTGCCGATGTTCTTCGAGATCGGCGTGGTCATCCTCGTGCCGATCGTCATCCTCGTCGCGCGCCGCACCGGCGTCTCGCTGATGAAGGTCGGCATCCCGGCGCTCGCGGGCCTGTCCATCCTGCACGGCCTGGTCCCGCCGCACCCCGGTCCGCTGACGGCGATCAGCCTGCTCCACGCCGACCTCGGCTACACCCTCGTCTTCGGGCTCATCATCGCCGTCCCCACGCTGGTCATCTCGGGGCCGTTCCTGGCGCAGTTCATGGACCGCGCCGTGCCGGTCACCGTCGGCGCCGACCTCAACGCGAACGCCGGTGTCGCCGCGGACTCCCACCGGGACGCCGGCACGAGCCGCACGGCCGACATCGCCCCGGACGAGCCGGGCGGTGCCAAACAGGACCAGACCTCCCCGGTCGGGACCGCGACCATGGTCGACGAGAGCGTCACCAAGCGGCCCAGCTTCGGGCTCGCCGTGATCAGCGTCGTGCTCCCGGTGCTGATGATGCTCGTGCGCGCCGTCGGGGAGTTCACCGTCAAGGACGGCACCACGCTGCGCAGCATCCTCGACTTCATCGGTGAGCCGTCGGTCGCGCTGCTCGCGGGCGTGCTCCTCGCGATGCTCGCCCTGGGCCGGGCCGCCGGCATGCCGCGGGCGAAGATCCACGAGTCGCTCGGCTCGGGCCTGCCCGGGGTGGCCTCGATCATGCTCATCGTCGCCGCCGGTGGTGGCTTCAAGACGCTGCTGTCCGACTCTGGCGTGGCCAACGTGATCGCCGACTACGCCGAGCACGCGCACATGTCGGTGCTGCTGCTCGGCTGGCTCGTGGCCGTCGGGATCCGGCTCGCCACCGGCTCGGCCACCGTCGCCACCATCACCGCCGCCGGCATCGTCGGGCCGCTCGGGCAGACCCTGGACCAGCCGCACCTCGCGCTGCTGGTGCTCGCGGTCGGCGCCGGGTCGCTCTTCTTCAGCCACGTCAACGACGCCGGCTTCTGGCTGGTCAAGGAGTACTTCGGCCTCACCGTCGGGCAGACGATCAAGTCCTGGTCGGTGATGGAGACGGTCATCTCGGTCGTCGCGCTGATCTGCGTGCTGATCCTCGGCGCCGTCGTCTGACCCATCGGCGGTCGGTGCGGGCGGGTTCTGCCGGCGGGCTCGGGTTGCAACCCGGGCGCGGGTGCGTGATGTCGACCAGTGCGAGTCAGGGAAGCGCGTAGCGCCCGTCCTCGAGCGGGTCGACGAGACCGTCGGCGACGAGCCCGTCGAGGCAGCGCTCGCGCTGGACGGGGTCGGTCGTCCACACCTCGTGCAGCCGCTCGGCCGGCACCGGTTCGGCGGAGTCGCGCAACACCGCCAGCAGTCGTCCGCGCACCTGCCGGTCGGTGCCGGCCCACCGCTGGCCCCGCTTGGCCGGCCCGGTGTATGCCGGCCGGCCGGCCAGGTGCCAGCCGCACCGGTCCAGCAGCGGACAGTCGGCGCAGCGGGGCGAGCGTGCGGTGCAGACCAGAGCGCCGAGCTCCATGACCCCGACGTTCCAGCGGCGCGCGGTCTCGGCGTCGTCGGGCAGCAGCCGGTCGGCGAGCTCCCGCTCGGCGCGGTTCAGGCTCGGCGCGGCCTCTCCGGACCCCGCCACGGCGCGGGCGTGCACCCGGCGCACGTTGGTGTCGACCACGGCGCACTGCAGGCCGAAGGCAAAGCTCGCCACCGCGGCCGCGGTGTAGTCGCCGACACCGGGCAGCGCGCGCAGCTCCTCGAGCGTGTCCGGCACCTGGCCGCCGTGCCGCTCGACCATCGCCCGAGCGGCCTGGTGCAGCCGCAGCGCGCGTCGCGGGTAGCCCAGCCGGCCCCATGCCCGCACGGCTTCGCCGGGGGATTCGGCGGCCAGCGCTGCCGGCTCGGGCCAGCGGGTCAGCCACTCCCGCCACACCGGCTCGACCCGGGCGACCGGCGTCTGCTGCAGCATCACCTCCGAGACGAACACCGCCCAGGGCGAGGCGTCCGGGGCGCGCCAGGGCAGGTCACGGGAGTGCACGGCATACCAGTCGAGGACCCGGGCGTGCAGGTCCGGGAGGTCGCCATGGGCGCGCCGGGGCACGGCTCAGACGTAACGCTCGAGGATGCTGGACTCGGCCAGGCGCGACAGGCCCTCGCGCACGGCGCGGGCCCGGCCCTCGCCGACGCCCTCGACGGCCATCAGCTCCTCGAGCCCGGCGGCGAGCAGCTTCTGCAGGTTGCCGAAGTGGTCGACCAGCCGGTCGACGATGGCGCCGGGCAGGCGGGGGACCTTGGACAGCAGCCGGTAGCCGCGCGGGCTGATCGAGGCGTCGATCGCGTCACCGGCGGACGGGAAGCCGAGGGCCCGCGCCCCCGCGCTGAGGTCGAGCAGCTCGGCGGAGGTCAGCTGGGCGAGGTTGGCGAGCACCTCCTCGATGGTGGTGACGTTCTTCGCCGCGTCGAGGTAGTCGCGGATCACCAGCTCGCGGTCGCCGCCGAGGCCGCCGGTGAGCTCCTCGATCTGCAGGTTGAGCAGCCGGCCGTCGGTGCCGAGCTCGAGGACGTAGTCGGCGATCTCGTCGCGGATCCGCCGGACCATCTCGAGGCGCTGCACGACGCTCGCGACGTCGCGGACGGTGACCAGGTCCTCGATCTCGAGCGCCGACAAGGTGCCGGTGACCTCGTCGAGCCGGGACTTGTAGCGCTCCAAGGTCTGGAGGGCCTGGTTCGCGCGCGACAGGATCGCGCTGGAGCCCTCGAGCACGTGGCGCAGGTTGCCGACGTAGAGGGCGACGATCTGCATCGACTGGCTCACCGAGACCACCGGCAGTCCGGTCTGCTTGGCCACCCGCTCGGCTGTGCGGTGCCGGGTCCCGGACTCGCTCGTCTGGATGGAGGGGTCGGGGACCAGCTGGGTGGCGGCGCGGACGATGCGGGTGCCCTCGCGGTCGAGGATGATGGCGCCGTCCATCTTCGCGAGCTCGCGCAGCTGCGTGGCGGAGAACTCCACGTCGAGCGGGAAACCGCCGGTGCACAGCGACTCCACGACCTTGTCGTTGCCCAGGACGATCAGGGCACCGGTGCGGCCGCGCAGGATGCGCTCGAGCCCGTCGCGCAGCTCGGTGCCGGGGGCGACGGCCGCCAAGGTGGCACGCAGCAGCTCCTCGTCGCTTCGCTCCACGGTGTCGGTCCTCAGGTCGGGCAGGAACTTCCGGAAGCCCCTGCGTCGTGTCCGGCTGTTGTCTCTGGCGGCTCCTGCGGCGTCACCGCTGCCGGGAGTCTAGCGGCCGGCCTGTGCGACCAATGTCACGATCCTGCAGCGGGTGTGACGAGATCAACAGCGGCAGCGAGGTTGGCCACCTCCACCACGCGCATGCCGTCCGGCACCGGGCCGGACCCCAGGGAACCGCGCGGCACGATGGCGCGGGTGAACCCGATCCGCGCCGCCTCGGCCAGTCGTCTCGGGATCCCCGTCACCGCGCGGATCTCGCCGGCCAGACCCACCTCGCCGACCGCGATCGTGCCGGCGGGCAGCGGCCGGTCCTGCACCGAGCCGGCCATCGCGAGGGCCGCGGCCAGGTCGGCGGCCGGCTCGGTGAGCCGCACGCCGCCGACCGTCGAGACGTAGCAGTCCGACTGGCGGACCGACACCCCCGCCCGGCGGTCGAGCACGGCCAGCACCATCGCCATCCGGGAGGAGTCCAGCCCGCTGGTCGTCCGACGCGGTGAGGGGGCACTGGTCTGGGCCAACAGCGCCTGCACCTCGGCCACCAGCGGGCGCCGACCCTCCAACGTGACGGTGACGCAGGTGCCCGGCACGACCAGGTCTCGGCTGGTGAGGAACAGCCCGCTGGGGTCGGTCAGCCCGACGATCCCGACGTCGGACAGGTCGAAGCAGCCCACCTCGTCGGTCGGGCCGTAGCGGTTCTTCACCGCGCGCACGAGCCGCAGCCGGGAGTGCCGGTCGCCCTCGAACTGCACCACCACGTCGACGAGGTGCTCGAGCACCCGCGGCCCGGCGATCGACCCGTCCTTGGTGACGTGCCCGACGAGCAGGACACTGATGCCGCGGGCCTTGGCGACCTGGATGAGCGAGGCCGCGACCTCGCGCACCTGGGCGACGTTGCCCGCGGCACCCTCGACCTCGCTGCTGGAGATCGTCTGCACCGAGTCGACCACCAGCAGGTCCGGCTGCACCTCGTCGATCTGGCCGAGCACGGTCGCGAGGTCGGTCTCGGCGGCGAGGAACAGGCTCCGGGCCATGGCCTCGATCCGCTCGGCCCGCACCCGCACCTGCGCGGCGGACTCCTCCCCACTGACGTAGAGCACGGTGCCACCCATGCGGCTCGCCCGGGCGGAGACGTCGAGCAGCAGGGTGGACTTGCCGATGCCCGGCTCGCCGGCGAACAGCACCACCGCACCCGGCACCAGCCCGCCGCCGAGCACCCGGTCCAGCTCGCTGACGCCCGTCGACCGTGCCTCGGCCCGGCGCGCGTCGACGTCGCCGATCGGGATGGCCGGGCGCTCCACCTTCGCTGCAGCGGTGGTCCGGACCGCGACGGCCCCGACCTCGCTCACCGTGCCCCACGCCTGGCACTCGCCGCACCGGCCGACCCACTTGACCGTGGCCCACCCGCACTCCGAGCAGCGGTACCCCGGCGACCTGCCCGTCCTCGCCCCACCCGTCGTCTTCGCAGCCATGGCGAGCAACCTACGGGGCCACACCGACAGACCCGTGGACCGGCCACGCAACGCCGGTGCCCGATCGCTCAGTGCCGGTGCCCCGGCCGCTCAGCGCCGGTTGCCGGCCAGGAACGACCGCCGCACATAGGCGTCGAAGGCGCGCGCCCCGAACAGCCGTCGGCTGTGCACCATCGCCACCGCGGGGACGGTGACCACGTAGCGGATCCGGGGACGGGGTGAGGTGAGGGCCCGTTCGACGACGGCGGCCACCGCCTCCGGCCCCGCCGAGAGCCACCGCGACCGGTAGACCCCGTTCATGCTGCGCTCGGCCGCCGCCCGCATCGCCGCGTACGGACTGTCGGATCCGGCGCTGTCGGCCATGGTCTGCGACGCCGTGCCGCGGAAGCCGGTCCGGATCAGTCCCGGTTCCACCACGCTCACGCTGATGCCGAAGGGGCCGACCTCCAGGCGCAGGGCATCCGAGATGGCCTCCACCGCGTACTTGCTCGCGTGGTAGTAGCCCCCGACCGGGAACACGAGCCGGCCGCCCATCGAGGAGATGTTGATGATCCGGCCGGTGCCGGCTGAGCGCATGCCCGGCAGCACGAGCTGGGTCATCCGCGCCAGGCCGAACACGTTGGTCTCGAACTGGCGCCGGACCGACGCCAGCGGTGTCTCCTCGATGGTGCCGTAGGCGCCGTAGCCGGCGTTGTTGACCAGCGCGGTGACCGCGCCGTGCTCCGCCTCGACCGCGGCGACGGCGGACTGCATCGACTCTTCGTCGGTGACGTCGCACGCGACCACCCGCACCCGTTCCCCGGCGAGGTCCGAGATGCTGTCGGGACGCCGCGCGCTGGCCCACACCGTCAGGTCGCCCCGGCGTGCCAGCCGCTGGACCGTGGTCCGGCCGATGCCGGAGGACGCTCCGGTCACCAGCACCGCGGCGGCGGTACGCGCGTGCTCCACCAGCACACTGTGTCACCCGCCGGCGGCGGGTGCGACGGGATCCGCGGGACTCACCGGAACGCGACAGCGAGCCACCCACCACGGGGCGCTCGCCGTGCCGAGCCAGGCGCCGCGCATACTGCTGGGGTGGTGCAGGGAAGCAACGTCGGTCCCCGCAGGAGTCGTATGCCGGTGCGCCGCCGCTTGGCTGCCCTCGTCTCCGTCGCCCTGGGCACGGGCCTGCTCGCCGCGTGCGGCGGGGCCGCGACGGGCAGCGGCGGGACGGCTGCGCAGGACCCGTCATCCGGCCCCGGAGCGCAGATCGGCACGCGCGTCGACCAGCCGATGGCGTCGGCGCTGATGCAGCTGCCGCTGCGAGACGCGCACGGAAACCCGGTGCAGCTCAAGCAGTTCCGGGGCAAGGTGCTCGTCGTCTCCGACGCGATGACGCTGTGCCAGGAGACCTGCCCCCTCGACACCGCCACCGTCGTGCAGACCGCTCGCGACGTGGAGAAGGCCGGCCTCGGCGACAAGGTCGAGTTCCTCAGCATCACGGTCGACCCGCGCAGGGACACCACGACGCAGCTGGCGGCCTACCGCAAGCTGTTCCCGCACGCGCCGAAGAACTGGACGCTGCTCACCGGGTCCCCGAAGGTGCTCAACCGGTGGTGGGACACCCTGGGCGTGTGGCGCCAGAAGACGCCGGAGAGCAAGATCCACGAGCCGGGCCCGGCTCCGCGCAACTGGCGCACGGGGCAGAAGCTGACCTACGACGTCGCCCACTCCGACGAGGTGTTCTTCTTCGACGGCCGGCAGCACGAGCGCTTCGTGCTCGAGGGGCCGCCCCACGTCACGGATCCCAGCCTGCTGCCGAAGCGGCTGCGCAGCTTCCTCAACGACGCGGGCCGGAAGAACCTCGCGCACCCCTCGAAGGAGGCGTGGACCGAGCCGCAGGCCCTGAAGGTGGTCAGCTGGCTCACCGGCCACCACCTGTCCTGAGGGTCAGGTCCCGGCCTTCTCCGGGAGGCCCAGTGCCTCGGCGATGGCGGTGCGGAGCCGGCGTGCGAGCTCGTCCTGGTCGGCCGCGGGCACCTGTTCGCCCTCCGGCACGCCGAGGTAGCCGAACACGTTCGGGCCGCGACGGTCCTCGGCCAGGTCCGCCGGGCGCGGGATGAGGTGGAAGTGCGTGTGGGCGAAGCCTTCCGCCTCGGCGAACTGGGCGACGTAGCTCTTCGCGCACCCGGTCATGCTCGCAGACGCCTCCCGACTGACGACCCCGCCGGTGGCGTTTCCCGGGTCCGAGCACGAGCGAAACGCCACCGACCGCGTCGTCGGTCGCGGGGGTTGGCTCCCGGCGCAGGGGCGGGTGACGGTCGACGGTCAGCCGAAGCGGTGCCACCAGAGGTTCACGGCGTAGTCCACGCCGGAGCCCTCGTGGTGCTCGAGGATCCAGTCCGCCACCTGCGGCGTGAACTCGATGCGCACCACCTGCTCGAAGTCCGCGCGTGAGCCGAACGCCCAGCGGATCTCCAGCGGCTCGCGCTGCCAGCCCCGCCGTGTCCAGAACCGTTGCACCGCAACCGGATCGTATGCCGGCCACGCCCGCCGGAACCATGCCCCGAAGGTCGAGCGGCTGGCGTCGTTGTCGATGACGAACGCGATCCCGCCGGGGGCGACGACCCGCTCCAGCTCGGCCAACCCCGGCTCGCAGCCGGGACCGAAGAAGTAGGCCCAACGCGCGTGCACCACGTCAACCACATTGTCCGGCAACGGCATTGACTGCGCCGCGCCCTGCAGGACCTCGACGTTCGACAGGTCGACCCCGGCGACCCGGGAGCGCGCGCGTTCGACCAGCGGTGCGTGGGGCTCGACCCCCGTCACGCGAGCGGCGTCGGCCGCGAACACCGGCAGGTGGAAGCCCGAACCGCAGCCGAGGTCCAGCACCCGCAGCCCGCGCCAGTCCTGCAGGCGGCGCATGGCGTCCAGCAGGACGCCGTCGGGGTCCACCCCTCGGTTCTCGACCTCGTAGACGTCCGGGGCGTTCCAGATGTTGGGCGAGGGGATCGCGTGCGTCACCGCTTGCGCTTCTTGCCGCCCGCCGACGCCTTCCCGGAGGGGTTGGCCGTCGGCGTGGCCGGCTCGGCGGCGGAACGGCGCGCCTTCCGGTGCTCCCGCTGAGCCTGGCGGGTCCCCGGGTGCACGAGCAGCGGCAGCATCGTGCGGCCCCCCGCCTCTCGGGCGGCACGGACGGCCAGCAGGTGCAGCTCGCAGTGGGCGACCAGCACGTCATACGCGGACTTGCCCATGAGCTCGGTGAGCTCGGCGGCGTTGCTGCGGAACAGCGGCTCGCGGCCTACGTGCGCCTCGCTGTTCGCCGAGCAGTACCAGTCGAGGTCGTGCCCGCCCGGCCCCCACCCGCTGCGCTCGTACTCGCCGATGCTGATCTCCAGGTAGGACGTCTCGTCCGGGAGCTCGACGGTGCGGTAGGTGCGCCGGATCGGCAGCTGCCAGCACACGTCCGGCTTGACCGTGTGCGGCGGCAGGCCCTCCAGGAGCGCGTGCTGGTGCAGCGCGCACCCGGCGCCGGCGGGGAAGCCGGGCCGGTTGAGGAAGATGCACGCCCCGTCGACCACCTTGGTCTTCGGCTCGCCGTCCTCGAGCTCGGTCCAGCCCTGGTCGTGGCCGACCGAGTGGTACTGCCACT
Source organism: Segeticoccus sp. (assembly GCF_035708005.1). Classification (NCBI taxonomy): domain Bacteria; kingdom Bacillati; phylum Actinomycetota; class Actinomycetes; order Micrococcales; family Intrasporangiaceae; genus Segeticoccus; species Segeticoccus sp. Next base: position 25,163 of record NZ_DASSTI010000023.1, read on the forward strand.
CGTCCTCGCCGAGCTCCTCGACCACGGCAGCCACCCGCTGCTGGTCGTCCTCGTCGGAGAAGTGCGCCCCCAGGGTGCAGCACCCGTCGTCCGGGCGGTCGGCGTAGATCCCCTGGCAGCCGGCACCGAAGATGCAGGTCCACGACGAGGTCAGCCAGGTCAGGTCGCAGCGGAAGCGCTGGTCGGCGTCGTCCGGGTCGACGAACTCGACCCACGTGCGGGGACCGTTGGAGGGCATCTCTGGCACGCCTCCCAGCCTAGGTGCCGCACCGCCCGGTATGCCGAGCGCTCACCGGCGCGCGTCGCCCGCCTCGGGTGCTGGATAACCTCGGGGCATGCGGCGGTACGGGAGCGGACGATGAGTCCCGTGGATGCCGCGGAGTGCCCGGTCCTGCTCTCGACCGCCTCCTGCTATCCCGACTCGTGCGCCGGGGCCTTCGACGTGGCCGACCGGCTCGGCTACGACGGAGTCGAGGTCATGGTGTGGACCGACCCGACCAGCCAGGAGTCCGGCGCGCTGCGGGCACTGTCGCAGCTGCACGGCATACCGGTGGTGTCGGTGCACGCGCCCACGTTGCTGCTCACCCAGCGGGTGTGGGGGCCCGACCCGTGGCACAAGGTGGACCGCTCCATCGAGCTGGCCCAGGACCTCGGCGCGGAGACCGTCGTGCTGCACCCGCCGTTCCGCTGGCAGCGGGACTACGCGCTGGAGTTCGTTGACGGCGTGCGGGAGCGCGAGGAGAAGACCGGCATCCGGCTGGCCGTGGAGAACATGTTCCCGTGGCGCGCCGGCGGCCGGGAGATGCTGGCCTACCTGCCGCACTGGAACCCCGTCGGCTACGACTACCGGCACGTCACGCTCGACCTGTCGCACACGGCGACGTCCGGCTCCGACGCGCTCGCGATGGCCGACGCGCTCGACGACCGGCTCGCGCACATCCATCTCGCCGACGGGCTGGGGTCCAACAAGGACGAGCACCTCGTCCCCGGGCACGGCGCCCAGCCGTGCGGTGAGCTGCTGGAACGTCTGGCGGCGCAACGCTTCCCGGGCGCCGTCGTGGTCGAGGTCGGCACCCGCCGGATGGATCCGGACCAGCGGGAGCTCGCGCTCGCCGAGTCGCTGGCGTTCGCGCGGCTGCACCTGGGAGCAGTGGGCACGTGAGCCCCCGGGGACGCCGCCCGGCCGGCACCGACACCCGCGCCGAGATCGTGCACGCTGCCTCCCGGGTCTTCGCCTCCAAGGGCTACCAGGCGGCGTCGCTGCGCGGGATCGCCCGGGACGCCGGCGTCGACCCGGCGCTGGTGCACCACTACTTCGCCGGCAAGCGCGAGCTGTTCGTCGAGGCCATGCGACTGCCGTTCGACCCGGCGGAGCGGATCGGGGCGATGGTGGCCGGGCCGCCGGAGCAGCTCGGGGAGCGCATCGCCGCCGGCTTCTTCGCGATCTGGGAGGTGCCCGAGTCGCGCGAGCGCTTCGTCGCCCTGGTCCGCTCGGCGGTCTCCGACGACGACGCCGGGCGGATGCTGCGCGAGTTCGTCGCGCGCGAGATCGTGGGCCGGATCGGGGCCGCCGCGGTGTCGCCCGACGGGGGAGAGCGGGCCGCCCTGGTGGCCAGCCAGCTCATCGGCCTGGCGATGCTGCGGTACGTCGTGCGGGTGCCGCAGGTGACCGACGTGCCGCTCGCCCGCCTCGTGGAGCAGGTGGCGCCGACCCTCCAGCGCTACCTCACGGAGGACTGACCGGGCACCACACGAAGGTGGCCCGAGGGGATTGTTGCCGGCGCCCGCGCGGAGTAGATTTCATCGCGTGATGAATGACATGGCCGCGATCAGCTGCCGCGACCTGCGGGTGGTGCGGGGCGAGCGCGTGGTGCTGCCGAGGGTCTCGCTGGACGTGCCGCGCGGGCAGGTCATCGGGCTGCTCGGTCCCAGCGGCAGCGGCAAGACCACCCTCATGCGGGCGGTCGTGGGCGTCCAACGGGTCGCCGGCGGCAGCGTCACCGTGCTCGGGGAGCCGGCCGGTTCCGCCGTCCTGCGCTCCCGCGTCGGCTACGTCACCCAGGCCCCCAGCGTGTATGACGACCTCACCGTCCGTGCCAACCTCACCTACTTCGCCACGATCCTGGGCGCGGCACCGGACGCGGTCGAGCGGACGCTGGCAGCCGTGGACCTCGCCGACCACGCCGACCAGCGGGTCGGCCGGCTCTCCGGCGGCCAGCGCTCGCGGGTCTCGCTGGCCGCGGCCCTGGTCGGGGACCCGGAGCTGCTCGTGCTCGACGAGCCGACCGTCGGGCTCGACCCCGTGCTGCGCCGGGACCTGTGGGAGCTGTTCCACCGGCTCGCCGGGGCCGGCACGACCCTGCTGGTCTCCAGTCACGTGATGGACGAGGCGACCCGGTGCGACCGGCTCCTGCTGCTGCGGGAGGGCGAGGTCCTCGCCGACGACACCCTCGCCGGCCTGCTCGCCCGGACCGGTGCCGCGGACGCGGAGACCGCCTTCCTCACCCTGATCGAACGCGGCGGCCGGGAGGCCGGCCAACGACAGGAGGTGCACCGGTGAACCCCCGGCTGACCCTCGCCACCGCGGCCCGGGTGCTGCGCCAGGTGCGCGCCGACCCGCGCACCATCGGGCTGCTCGTCGTCGTGCCGTGCGTGCTGCTCGGGCTGCTCGCCTGGATCTACGGCGACGGACCGCTGTTCGACCGGATCGGCGGCCCGCTGCTCGGGATCTTCCCGTTCGTCGTGATGTTCGTCGTCACCAGCGTCGCCACACTGCGTGAGCGGACCTCCGGCACGCTCGAGCGGCTGCTCGCCACGCCCCTCGGCAAGGGCGACTTCCTCACCGGCTACGCCGTCGCCTTCGGCGGCCTCGCCGTCGTGCAGGCGCTGGTCGCCACCGGCTTCGCCATCTGGGTGTGCGGGCTGCAGGTCCAGGGACCGGTCTGGATGCTCGTCGTGGTCGCGGTGCTCGACGCCGTCCTCGGCGCGGCCGTCGGACTGTTCGCCAGCGCGTTCGCGCGGACCGAGTTCCAGGCCGTGCAGTTCATGCCCGCCTTCGTCCTGCCCCAGTTCCTGCTGTGCGGGCTGCTGATCCCGCGGGACCAGCTGCCGGACGTGCTGCACTGGCTCTCCGACGTGCTGCCGCTGTCCTATGCGGTCGACGCCATGGTCGCGGTCACCGGTCAGGCCGACCCCGGCGGTGACGTCGGCCGGGACCTGGCGGTCGTCGTCGGGTTCCTGCTCGCCGCCCTGGTGCTCGGTTCCACCACGCTGCGCCGGCGCACGGCCTGACCGGGGCGAGGCACGGCATACCGCGCCGTTTCATCGTCCCCCATCACCGCCGCCGATCATTGTGACGTTTCGGTCGCTCCAGCAGCCAAGACGCCACAATGATCGGCGGCAACGATTCGCGCGGCAGCCGGGTGAGGCACGGCATACCGGATCGGTGCGGAGGCGGCCACGGGGATACCGTTGACGGCGCACCCGCGCTGCCCACTCCCAGGGAGGACCCCGTGATCGATGCCAGTGGCGTGCTGCGCCAGGGACTGCTCCAGCTCGCCGCGAGCAACCGGGTGCGTGACCTGGTGGAGAAGGCCCCGGTGAGCCGGTCGCTGGTGCACCGCTACGTCCCCGGAGCGGGCCTCGAGGACGCGGTCAACGCCACTCGCGAGCTCTGCGACACGGGCCGCATGGGCACCATCGACTACCTGGGCGAGGACACCCTCGACCTGGGGCAGGCGCAGCACACGCGGGACGCCTACCTGGCCATCATCTCGGCGCTGTCCGAGCAGGGGATCACGCGCGGCGGCAAGGTCGAGGTGAGCCTCAAGCTCAGCGCGCTCGGCGGCGCGCTGCCCGGTGAGGGTCGCAAGGTCGCCCTCGAGCACGCCCGCGAGATCTGCCAGGCGGCCGCGAACGCCGGCACCACCGTGACCCTGGACATGGAGGACCACACCAGCACCGACGCCACGCTCGGGGCGCTGCGCGAGCTGCGCCAGGACTTCCCGTGGGTCGGGGCCGTGCTGCAGGCCTACCTCTACCGCACCGAGTCGGACTGCCGGGCCCTGGCGCACGAGGGCAGCAGGGTGCGGCTGTGCAAGGGCGCCTACAGCGAGCCGGAGTCGGTGGCCTACCAGAAGCGCTCCGAGGTGGACCGCTCCTACGTGCGCTGCCTGAAGGTCCTCATGGAGGGGGACGGCTACCCGATGGTCGCCACCCACGACCCGCGCCTGGTCGAGATCGCCCGGGCGCTGGCCGTGCGCACCCGCCGGGAGCGGGACAGCTACGAGTTCCAGATGCTCTACGGCATCCGCCCCGAGGAGCAGCGCCGCATCGCCGAGCGGGGCGACCAGATGCGCGTCTACCTGCCCTACGGCGAGGAGTGGTACGGCTACTTCATGCGCCGGCTCGCCGAACGGCCGGCCAACCTGATGTTCTTCCTGCGTTCCCTGACCAGCAAGGGGTGAGGCCAGCATGAGCACTCTGGCGATCTTCGGCGCCGGCGTCATGGGCTCGACGCTGCTGTCCGGGCTCATCCGCGCCGGCCGGCCGGTCGAGGACCTCCTCATCACCGAGCGCGACCCCGAGCGGGCCAAGGCGCTGGCCGAGCAGTACTCCGTCCGCGTCCTGGGCAACGCCGAGGCCGCCGAGGCCGCCGACACCCTCGTCCTCGTGGTCAAGCCGCAGGACATGGGGGCCCTGCTGGAGGAGGTGGCCCCGCACCTGAGCCCGGGCAACCTCGTGGTCAGCCTCGCCGCCGGCATCACCACCGGCTTCCTCGAGCAGCGGCTGCCGGACGGCACGCCGGTGGTGCGGGTCATGGCCAACACCCCCGCCCTGGTCGACCAGGGGATGGCGGCGGTCAGCCCCGGACGGCACTGCGACGACCGGCACCTGGCCGAGGCCGAGGAGCTGCTGCGCTCCTGCGGCAAGGTGGTCCGCCTGGCCGAGCGGCACCTGGACGCGGTCACCGCGATCAGCGGCAGCGGGCCGGCATACATCTTCTACGTGGTGGAGGCGATGATCGAGGCCGGCGTGCTGCTCGGCGTCCCGCGCGCGACCTCCACCGAGCTGGTCGTCCAGACCCTCTACGGCTCCGCGACGATGCTCAAGGAGACCGGTCAGCACCCGACCGTGTTGCGCGAGCAGGTCTCGAGCCCCGGCGGCACCACCATGTCCGCGCTGCGCCAGCTCGACGACCACAAGGTCCGGGCCGCGTTCCTGACCGCGATCGAGGCGGCCGCCCGCCGCTCGCACGAGCTCGCCTCCGGGCAGTGAGCGACCTTCGGGTCCGCCGGCTCGCGCCGGACGACTGGGAGGTCTACCGGGAGGTGCGGCTGCGCATGCTGCAGGACGCCCCCGACGCGTTCGCCTCCCGCTACGAGCAGGCGGTCGAGCGCACGGAAGCGGACTGGCGCGAGGTGCTGCACGCCTGCGACCACCACCTCGCCGAGCGCGACGGCGCCCCGGTCGGTGCCGCCGGACTGGTCCTGCACGGGCGGGAGGCCAACCTCATCGGCATGTGGGTGTCGCCGCCGTTCCGCGGCAGCGGTGCCGGCGAGGTGCTGGTCGAGGCGGTCTGCCGTCGGGCGGCCGAGCTGGGGCACCCGCGCGTCCTGCTCGACGTGGTCGAGGGCAACGACCGGGCCCGGCGCTTCTACGAGCGGTGCGGTTTCCGGTTCACCGGACGACGCCAGCTGGTCCCCGGCCGGCAGGACGCCTGGGAGGACCAGATGGCCCGCGAGCTGGGCTGACGCGGCGCCGACCCCGCGGATCCGCACACCGGCGTACCCGGGCACCGCGTGGATCGGCACGTCCCCGGCGCCGACACCCCGCTCCAGCCCTGCTTCCGCACGGGGTTCGTGACCCTCTGGATACCCACTCTTTACCGGGGGGCATCGCGGCCGGCTCCCCGGACATGGAAGGGTGGGGCGCATGAGCGACATCACCGTGCGCCCCCTCGGGGAAGATGACTGGGCCGACTACCGCCAGGTCCGTCTCGAGGCGTTGCAGGAGTCCCCGGAGGCCTTCGTCGCCAGCTACGCCGACGAGCAGGGCTATGACGAGGAGTTCTGGCGCGCGCGCATGCGCCGGTCACGGCGGCTGCTGGCCGAGGTCGACGGCACGCCCACCGGTGTGGTGTCCGTGGGGCAGTCGCGCAAGAACCCCCAGGTCGGCGAGCTGTTCGGGCTCTGGGTGCGCCCGGAGGCCCGCGGCTCCGGCGTCGCCTGGCGGCTGGTCGAGGCCGGCGCCTCCCAGGCCCGCGACGACGACCGCACCCACCTGGTCTACTGGGTCGGCACCGACAACGGCCGGGGCGTGGCCTTCGCCAGCAGCTTCGGCTTCCGGCCCACCGACCAGCGCCGCCCCATGCGGGTCAGCGGCAGCGAGGACGGCGAGGAGGAGATGGCGATGATCCTCCCCCTCGGCAGCGACCCTGGGTCGGTGCCCAGCTCGCTCATGCACTGACCTCCTGCGCCCCGCCCTGACCTCTGGCGCGACCTCAGGGGCGCGCCGCCAGCCGCCCGATCAGTTCCCGCGGCCCACTCACGATGAGCGCGTGGTGCGCCCCCACCTTGGTGTCCGGCACGGCATACGTGAAGCCCTCCCCGGGGGCCTTCACCCCCACCACGGTGACGCCGTACTTGCTGCGGATCTGGCTCTGCCCCAGCGTGAAGCCCACCATCTCGCTGGGCGGGGTCATCTTCGCGATGGCGTAGCCGTCGTCGAACTCGATGTAGTCCTTGAGTCGCTCGTTCACCAGGTGGGCGACCCGGTGCCCGGAGTCGTGCTCCGGGAACACGACGTGGTGGACGCCGATGCGGGTGAGGATGCGCCCGTGCTCCGGGCTGACCGCCTTGGCCCAGATGGAGGGGACCTGCGCGTCGACGAGGTTGCCGGCGGCCAGCAGCGAGGACTCCACGGACGTACCGACGGCCACCACGGCGATGCGGAAGTTCTGGATCCGCAGCTGCTGCAGCTGCTCCGGATCGGTCGCATCCACCGGCACCACCCGCGCGAGCTTGCCGGAGTACCGCTCGGCGCGGTCGGGGTCGCGCTCGGCCGCCGTCACCCGGTAGCCGAGCTGCTGCATCTCCAGGGCAGCGGCCGACCCGAAGCGGCCCAGGCCGATGACGAGCGCGTCCTCGTCATACATCCGGTTCTTGGGCATCCCAACTCCTGTCCAGTCCGTCTCGGCGGTATGCCGGGTGCTTGCGAGATCTCATCCTCGCGTAACCGTCCGCTCCGGTGTGTGTAGCGTTCCGGCATGGCCACACAGGCGCGTGTCATCTGGGACGAGCGTTTCACGGGCTACAACTTCGGCGACGGCCACCCGATGAGCCCCGTGCGCCTGGACCTCACCGTGCGCCTGTGCCGCGAGCTCGGCCTGCTCGACCTGCCGGGGGTGGAGGTCGTGGTGCCGGACCTGGCCAGCGACGAGCTGCTCGAGACCGTCCACGACCCCGCCTACGTCGCCGCCGTCCGGGCGGCGTCGGAGCACCCCGAGCGGGCCGACGTCGAGCGTGGCCTCGGCACCGAGGACGACCCGGCGTTCGTCGGCATGCACGAGGTGACGGCCAGGATCGCCGGCGGCACCGTCGACGTGGCCCGCGCGGTCTGGGAAGGCAGCGCCGAGCACGGGGTGAACTTCTGCGGCGGCCTGCACCACGCGATGGCCGACCACGCCTCCGGCTTCTGCATCTACAACGACGTGGCCGTGGGTATCCAGTGGCTGCTCGACCACGGAGCCGAGAAGGTCGCTTACGTCGACGTGGACGTGCACCACGGGGACGGGGTGGAGCGGATCTTCTGGAACGACCCCCGGGTGCTGACCATCTCGCTGCACGAGAGTGGTCGGCTGCTCTTCCCGGGGACCGGTTTCCCGGGGGACTGCGGCGGCCCGGACGCGCGGGGGAGCGCCGCCAACGTCGCCCTGCCACCCGGCACCGGGGATGCCGCGTGGCTCCGCGCCTTCCACGCCGTGGTGCCGGCGCTGCTGCGGGCGTTCCGGCCGGACGTCCTCGTCACCCAGCAGGGCTGTGACTCCCACTACTCCGACCCGCTCGCCCACCTGGCCCTGTCGATCGACGCCCAGCGCACGTCATACGACTCCTTGCATGCGCTGGCCCACGAGGTCTGCGAGGGCAGGTGGGTGGCGCTCGGCGGGGGCGGCTACGAGGTGGTCGACGTGGTGCCGCGGGCGTGGGCGCACCTGACCGCGATCGCCGCCCACCAGCCGATCCCGCTGGAGTCGGACGTGCCGGCCGGGTGGCGCGAGCACGTGCTGCAGCTCTACGGCCGGCACGCCCCGCTGCGGATGGGGGACGGCGTCGCCGAGGGCGGTCGGATGTGGTGGCGCTCCTGGGAGGTCGGCTACAACCCCGAGGACGCCGTGGACCACGCCGTCATGGCCACCCGGGAGGCGGTCTTCCCGAGCCACGGGTTGGACATGTTCTTCGACTGAGGGCCGACTTCGTCGATCGAGGGCGTCGGCGGAGCGGGTGAGCGCCGTCCGTCGAGGGGGAATTGACCCACCCTTGACCGGCGTGTCGACTGGACTTGTCAAAGATTTGGCCACACTTGACTTTCCCAACTGCCCCAACAGCCTCTATCGTGACCGTGAAACGTCGGAACGAGCAGCCGGCCCGATGCCGGGCTGTCCAGCCGACCATGACGATCGAGGTTCCCCATGGCAGACGAGCCCCAGCTCGGCGAGGTCAACTTCCTGACCGTGGCCGAGGTCGCCTCGATGATGCGTGTCTCCAAGATGACCGTCTACCGCCTGGTGCACGCCGGCGACCTGCCGGCGGTCCGTGTCGGTCGCTCCTTCCGCGTCCCCGAGGACGCGGTGCACGACTACCTGCGCAAGTCCTACACCAGCACGGCCTGACGACGACGGCCTGACGACCACGGGACGTGTTTCGTGCGCCGGGCCCCGGTTGCAACCCCGGCTCGGTGGCAGAACCCGCCCTGCGCGACCGGCCGCCTGGGCGCCGGGACGCCCGGCGCCCCGCGGCCCCTACCGCCGGCGGGTGTCGCGCAGCACCTCGAGCCGCCGGCGGTACTCCTGCTCGTCGATGTCCCCCTCGGCGAAGCGGCGCCCGAGCACACTCTCGGCCGAGTGGCCGGAGCCGTGGTCACCGCCGCGCCACCAGAGCCGGCGCACGACGAAGCCGAAGAACAGGATGATCAGCAGGAACCACACGAGGGGGATGAACGGGAACCACCAGTGGAACCCGCCCCCGTGCCAAGGGCCGGCAGTGAGGGCGGTCGCGAGCGTGAGCATGGGTGGGCCTTCCTTCTCGAGGAGCTGCCGGCGTCGATCGCCGACACCACCACGATCGGGCGGCCGACAGGTCTTCGTCGTCGTCCCGCCGGGGGCTTCGGCGCTACCGCCGGGGGAGTAGCAGCGGGCAGGTCACAGCCAGCCGGGCCGGATCAGCCCACCTTCGTAGGCCAGCACGACCAGCTGCGCCCGGTCACGCGCGCCGACCTTGACCATGGCCCGGCTGACGTGGGTCTTGGCCGTCGTCGGCGACAGGAACAGCCGGCCGGCGATCTCCTCGTTGGTCAGCCCCTCACCGACCAGGGCCACCACCTCGCGCTCGCGCGGGGTGAGCTCCGCCAGCCGACGCAGCTGCGCCTGGTCCGGGCGCCGGTCGGCGCGGCTACTGACGTGGTCGATGAGGCGCCGGGTGATGCTGGGGGACAGCGCAGCGTCGCCCGCGGCCACCGAGCGGATCGCGGCGAGCAGGTCGGTCGGCTCGGTGTCCTTGACCAGGAACCCGCTCGCGCCGACCCGCAGTGCCTCGAAGACGTACTCGTCCAGCTCGAACGTGGTGAGGATCATCACGCGTACCCCGCTCAGCCCCGGGTCGGCGCAGATCTCGCGGGTGGCCGCCAACCCGTCCGTGCCCGGCATACGGATGTCCATGAGGACCACGTCGGGCACGGTCTCGCGCACGAGGGTGACCGCCGCGTCGCCGTCGGAGGCCTCACCGACCACCTCGATGCCGGGGTCGGCGTCGAGCAACACCCGGAAGCCGGCGCGCAGCAGCGCCTGGTCGTCGACAAGGGCGACGCGGATCGGTTCAGTCATCAGTTGATTCCTTCGCATGCCAACGGATCTGGGCGGACACCTCCACGCCGTGCGGCTGCCGGTCACGCACCGTGAAACTGCCGCCGAGCGCCTCCACCCGGGCCCGCATGCCGGCCAGCCCGGTGCCTCGGGAGTCCGCCGCGTTGCCCAGTCCCTGCCCGTCGTCGGTGACCTGCACGGTCACCTGGCGCTCGGCATACCGGAGCGCGATGTGGCCGTGGCCGGCGTGGGCGTGCCGGCGCACGTTGGTCATCGCCTCCTGCACGACCCGGTATGCCGCGCTGTCCACGGCAGCGGGCACCGCACCGCGCGTGCCGCTGACCTCGAGCTGCCAGTCGACCGGGTCACCCGAGGTCTGCGCGACCAGGGCGGGCACGTCGGTGAGGCGCGGCGCGGGGGCGCGGGTGGCGGACTGGGGGTCGCGGAGCGTCTCGAGCACGGCACGGACCTCGGTGAGCGCCTCGTGGCTGACCGACTTGATGGTGGTGAGTGCGGGGCGGGCGTTCTCGGGGTGGTCCTCCAGCAGGTGCAGCGCGACCCCGGCCTGGACGTTGATCACGCTGAGGCTGTGGCCGATCACATCGTGCAGCTCGCGGGCGATCTCCATGCGCTGCTCGCTGTCCGCGCGCTCGCGGGCGATGGCCTGCTCGCGGCGCGCAGCCGCCCACCGCTCCCGACGGGTCCGGACGCCCTCCAGAAGCAGGGCGACCACCGGCGACAGGAAGACCGGCCCGACCGGGTAGTCGAGGGCGACGTAGGTGATGGTGGCCGCCAGCGCGACGGCCAGCGGGGCGAAGCGCCACTTCTGCAGCGTGGCGATGGCGAGCGGGCCGATGAGCAGCAGTGCGACGCCGAGGCCGTTCACGTGCCCGTGGTGGTAGCGCGCGGAGCCGAACGAGCCGAACACCTGGATGATCGCCACCACCACGGCGATGGGCACGAAGGCAGGCAGGAATCGTCGCCCACCACAGCTGCGCATGCAGCGACGGTAGCGACGACGGGTGTCCACCGGCGACCTCCGCCGGGAGTAGCCGGGCTGCTCCGAGGGGAGTGGTGCGGCGGCTCGGAGGGGAGTGGTGCGGCGACTCGGAGGGGAGTGGTGCGGCGGCGGCCGCGCTCGCGCGTCGAGGGCGGAATTGGGTGGGACCCCCGGCGGACGGTACGCTGACGCGGAATGTTCGGCGTGGTGCGCGCATCCGGGAGGTGCTCAGACCACTCGCGTCGGCACTTTCCCCGCAGCACCAACACGAAAAGGTTCACGCATGGGCTCCGTCATCAAGAAGCGCCGCAAGCGCATGGCCAAGAAGAAGCACCGCAAGCTGCTTCGCAAGACGCGTCACCAGCGTCGCAACAAGAAGTAGGCCAACCTCGGCCCGGCGCGCTGCTCGGGCGCGCACGGCAGGCCCCCCACCGGCTCACACGGCACGGTGCGGGGGTCTTCGCGTCGCTAGGATCGGCCGGACGGCGGCGAGCGACCCGCGGGAGGTGAACGTGTGGGCAAGGTGGTCTTCCTGACCGGGGTGTCCCGCCACCTCGGGGGCGCCGTGGCCCGCGCACTGGCGGCGGACCCCGAGGTCGACCGGGTGATCGGCGCCGACCTGTTCCCGCCGCCGCACGACATCGGCGGCGCGGAGTTCGTCCGGGCCGACATCCGCAACCCGGTGGTCGGCAAGATCCTCACCCGCGCCGAGGTCGACACCGTCGTGCACATGAACATGCTCTCCACGCCGGTGGCTGCCGGGGGGCGCTCCTCGCAGAAGGAGATCAACGTCATCGGCACCATGCAGCTGCTTGCTGCCTGCCAGAAGGCCGACAGCGTGCGGCACATGGTGGTGAAGTCCTCGGCGTCGGTCTACGGTTCCTCGCCGCACGACCCGGCCGTGTTCACCGAGGACATGAACCCGCAGGTCGCTCCTCGCACCGGCTTCGGCAAGGACTCGATGGAGGTCGAGGGCTACGTGCGCGGCTTCGGCCGGCGTCGGCCGGACGTCGACGTCGCCGTGCTGCGGTTCGCGAACATCGTCGGCCCGGGCATGCGCACCAGCCTGACCGACTACTTCTCGCTCCCGGTCGTGCCCACGCCCCTGGGGTATGACGGCCGCCTCCAGTTCGTGCACGAGGACGATGCGGTGCGCGCCCTGGTGCTCGCGACCCAGCGGGAGGGACTGGGCACGGTCAACGTCGCCGGGGACGGGACGCTGACTGTCCGACAGGCGGTGCGGCTGGCCCACCGGGCGCCGTTGCCGCTACCGCGCGTCGCGGGCAGCGCGGTCGGACAGCTGGTCCGCCGCGCCGGACTGGCCGACTTCTCCGGCGAGCAGCAGCAGTTCCTCTCCTTCGGGCGCAGCCTGGACACGCGCCGGATGCGGGAGGTGCTCGGCCTGGAGCCGCGGTTCACCACGCGTGAGGCGTTCGTCGACCTGGTGGACGCCGGGAGGCGGGGCGCATGAACCGGCAGTCGCCGCGCGGCTCCACCGCCGGGGGTGGCGGCTCCGGACCCGCGGGGCCGTGGGACGGGATGAGCGGTGACGGGCCCGCTCCGGACACCGGTGTCGAGGCGCTCGTGGCGCTGGCCGTCGAGCTGCTGCGCAGCGCCGCGGCGGCGCGCGGGCTGAGCGGGGAGGCCGCCGAACGGCAGGTCGCCGAGACGCTCGCCTTCCTGCGCCGTCGGGTCGCCGGGGACTACGCGGTCGACGAGTTCGGCTTCGACCCCGACCTGACCGAGCACGTCTTCCTGCCCCTGCTGAGGCCGTTCTACCAGTCGTGGTTCCGGGTGGAGGTGCGCGGCATCGAGCACCTGCCGCTGCAGGGCGGGGCGTTGGTGGTCGCGAACCACTCCGGGACGATCGCGTTCGACTCGTTGATGACCCAGGTCGCCGTGCACGACGAGCACCCGAACCGCCGGCACCTGCGGATGCTCGCCGCCGACCTCGTCTTCCGCAGCCCGGTGGTCGGCGAGGTGGCCCGCAAGAGCGGTTCGACGCTGGCCTGCAACCCCGACGCCGAGCGGCTGCTCGGGGAGGGGCACCTCGTGGGCGTGTGGCCCGAGGGCTTCAAGGGCATCGGCAAGCCGTTCAGCGAGCGCTACAAGCTGCAGCGGTTCGGCCGGGGTGGGTTCGTCGCCGCGGCGCTGCGCGCGCAGGTGCCGATCGTGCCGTGCTCGATCGTGGGCGCCGAGGAGATCTACCCGCTGCTGGGCAACCTCACCGGGCTCGCCCGCACGTTCGGGATCCCCTATTTCCCGGTCACCCCCACCTTCCCGTGGCTGGGACCGCTCGGGCTGGTGCCGCTGCCGAGCAAGTGGATCATCGAGTTCGGCACGCCGCTGGACACCACCTCCTACGGCGTCCAGGGTGCCGACGACCCGATGCTCGTCTTCGACCTCACCGACCAGGTCCGCGAGACGATCCAGCAGACGCTCTACTCGCTGCTGCTCCAGCGCGGCTCGGTCTTCTTCTGACGGCGGCTCCGCCAACGGCACCAGGGACGCCGGCCCGTGGCCGCTGTTGCTGAGGATTCGCGGTCCCCTTGAGCGGCGGGGTTTCAGCAACAGTCGTGGTTCCGGGGTGCCCGCCAAGGCCGCTGCTGCTGCGTGGTCGTGGTGCGTGGTCGTTCTCAGCGGCGGAGGCGGCGGGCGCCGGCGGCGGCAAGCACGCCCGTGAGCGCGGTCGCCCCGAGCGCCTGCAGCCCGTGCTTGGCGACCTTGCGCTTGGTGCGGAAGTCCCGGATCCGCCAGCCGTGGGCCTGGGCGTGCGCGCGCAGCTTGGAGTCCGGGTTCACCGCGCACGGGTCGCCCACGAGCGAGAGCAGCGGGATGTCGTGGGCCGAGTCCGAGTACGCCGAGCACCGCTGCAGGTCCAGGCCGTGCTTGTCGGCCAGCGCCCGGACGGCGGCGGCCTTCTCCTCCCCGTGTAGCAGGTCGCCGATCAGCCGCCCGGTGTAGACCCCGTCGCGCTGCTCGGCGATCGTCCCCAGCGCCCCGGAGAAGCCCAGCCGACCTGCGATCATCTCGGCCAGCTCGACCGGGCTGGCCGTCACCAGCCAGACCTGGTCGCCGTCGGCGAGGTGCTGGCGGGCCAGCGCGACCGTGCCCGGCCAGAGCCGCTGGGCCATCACCTCGTCGTAGATGTCGGCCCCGGCGGCGTTGATCTCGGCGACCGACCGGCCGGCGACGACGCCGAGCGCCTGCTCCCGGATCTCGTCGACGTGCTTCAGGCTCTCGCCCACCAACGAGAAGTGCAGCCGCTTCCAGGCCATCGCGGCGATGTCGCGGACGCCGAAGAACTCGCGCTGCCACATCCCCCGGGCCAGGAAGAAGATGCTCGCGCCCCGCAGCACCGTGTTGTCCAGGTCGAAGAACGCGGCGACGCCCTCGTGGGAACCCGGCTGCGCCGGTGCGGCCTCGGGCCCCAGCTCGGCGGCCGCTGCTGGCCCGCGGCTGGTCTCGAGCCGCTCCTCCGCCGCCGGCTCCGCCACCGCAGATTGCTCCGTGGCAGGCTTCTGCGCCTCCTGCGTCTCCGCCACCCCGTCGGCGGGCTCGTCGAGGCCGCCCCGGGCCCGGCGCCGACGGCGCAGCAACTGCGTCATGCCCACCACCCTACGGGCCGCCCGCCTGCCCGCCGGTGCCCAGCGGCGGGCAGGATTCGCCGGGAGGCGCGTGTCCGGCATACCGTCGGGGGGTGCAGGCGAACGACCACGGTGACCGGCCGACCGACGTGCCGGCCGACCGGGTGAGCGACCCGAACGACCCCCAGGGCCGGAGCGAGCCGCGGATCACCCTCGTCGGCAAGCCGGGCTGCCACCTGTGCGACGACGCCCGGGAGGTGATCCGGCGGGTGTCCCACGATCTGGACGTGGGGTGGCGTGAGCTGTCCATCCTCGACGACCCGGAGCTGGCCTCCCGCTACGCCGAACAGATCCCGGTCACTCTCGTGGACGGCAGGCAGCACGACTACTGGCGCGTGGAGGAGTCCCGGCTGCGCGCCGCGCTGGCCGAGGGAGTGCGCCGATGAGCCCCAAATACCAGACCGTATGCCGTTCGCGCGACTTTGTGCCTGCGTTCACAAACGCCTAGTGTTGGGGGGACCCCAATCCTCCAGACCGCGGGTTTGATATAGCGCGGTCTCTCGCAGAGAGGAGCCGGTGCGCCCGTGACCGCCGACCCCACCCGCCGTGGGATTCCCGACGCCACCGTCGCGCGGCTACCGGGCTACCTCCGGGCACTGACCGAGCTCGTCGGGAACGGCATCGTCTCGGTCTCCTCCGAGGAGCTCGCTGAAGCCGCCGGTGTGCGCTCGGCGAAGCTCCGCAAGGACCTGTCCTACCTCGGTTCCTACGGGGTGCGCGGTGTCGGCTACGACGTCGAGCTGCTCGCCGCCGAGATGTCGCGCGAGCTGGGCCTCACCCAGGACTGGCCGGTCGTCATCGTCGGCATGGGCAACCTGGGCCACGCGCTCGCGGCCTACTCCGGCTTCGCGACCCGCGGGTTCCGCGTCGTGGCCCTGTTGGACGAGGACGTCGACGTCATCGGCCGCCCGATCGCCGGGCTGCGGGTCACCTCGATGGAGGAGCTGCCGCAGATCGTCACCACGCACGGCGTCGCGATCGGCGTGATCACGACGCCTGCGGGCTCGGCGCAGATCGTCGCCGACCGTCTCGTGGCCACCGGAGTCCGCTCGATCCTCAACTTCGCGCCCTGCGTGCTGTCCGTGCCCGACGGGGTGGACGTGCGCAAGGTGGACCTGTCCATGGAGCTGCAGATCCTCGCCTTCCACGAGCAGCGCAAGCAGCTCGCCGAGGGGACCGGCCTGCCGACCGACCTGCAGGAGGTGGCGCAGTGAGCGTCCTCGTGCTCGGGCTGTCGCACCGGTCGGCCCCCATGGCGCTGCTGGAGCGGGTCGCCCTCGCCCCGGACCGTGCCGAGGGGCTCGCCGAGACGGTGCACGCCGGTGAGAGTGTCGGCGAGGCGGTCGTCGTCGCGACGTGCAACCGGGTGGAGGTCTACGCCGACGCCGCGACCTTCCACGGGGCCGTCTCCGAGATCGGGGACGCGCTCTCGCGGGCGACCGGCCTGCCGATGGGAGACCTGCGCGACCACCTCTACGTCCACTACGAGGACCGCGCCGTGGCCCACCTGTTCTCCGTCGCGTGCGGACTCGACTCGATGGCCGTCGGTGAGGGGCAGGTGCTCGGCCAGCTGCGCCACGCCCTGCGCGGTGCCCAGCGTCGCGGGCGCGCCGCCTCGGTGCTGAACACCCTGTTCCAGCAGGCCCTGCGCGTCGGCAAGCGCGCCCACGCCGAGACCGACCTCGACAAGGTGAGCCTGTCCCTCCTCGAGGCGGGGCTGGCGGCCGCCACCGACGTCGTCGGACCGGTGCAGGACCGGCACGTGCTCGTCGTCGGCGCCGGCTCGATGAGCAGCCTCGCCGCCGCGACCGTGGCCCGCGAGGGGGCCGGGTCGCTGACCGTCATCAACCGCACCGCGGCGAAGGCCCGCCGACTGGCCGAGACCGTCACCGGCCGCGCCCGCGACTGGTCCGAGCTCGCCGACGCGCTCGCGGACGCCGACGTGGTGCTCTCGTGCACCGGGGCGGCCGGGCACATCGTCACCGCCGAGATGGCTACCGCTGCGCGCGCACGTCGCGGTGGCGCTCCCCAGGTGTATGTCGACCTGGCCCTTCCGCGCGACGTCGCCCCGGCCGTCGGGGAGCTTCCCGACACGCGGGTCGTCGGCCTGGAGGAACTGGGCCGCTCGCTGGAGCGGGCCGGCTCCGAGGTGCGGCTCAAGCCGGTGCAGGACCTGGTCACCAGCGAGGTGGCGGCCTACCTCACCGGGCGGCGGGCGAAGGCGGTGGCGCCCACGGTCGCCGCGCTGCGCTCGCGGGCCGCCGACGTCGTGTCGGCCGAGCTGGGCCGGCTGGACCAGCGCCTCCCCGGGCTGTCGGAGCAGGAGCGGGCGGAGGTGCAGCTGACGGTGCACCGGGTCGTCGAGAAGCTCCTGCACGCCCCGACCGTCCGGATCAAGGAGCTCGCCGGCAACGGCAGCGGCGGCGACTACGAGCAGGCGTTGCGCGAGCTGTTCGACCTCGACCCGCACGACGTCGCAGCCGTCTCGGTCCCTCCCGAGAAGGGACCGGTGACATGAGCCTTCGACTCGGAACCCGACGCAGCACGCTGGCCACCACCCAGTCGCAGTGGGTGGCCGACCGGCTCGGCGAGCACGGGCACGCGTGCGAGCTGGTGGAGGTGACCACCTTCGGGGACACCTCGACCGCGCCGCTGACCTCCATTGGCGGCACCGGGGTGTTCGTCTCCGCGCTGCGCCAGGCGCTGCTCACCGGGCAGATCGACCTCGCCGTGCACTCCCTGAAGGACCTGCCGGTGGCTCCCGAACCGGGTCTGGTGATCGCCGCCGTGCCCGAGCGGGAGGACCCGCGTGACGTGCTCGTCGCCCGCGACGGGCTGCGGCTGCACGACCTGCCGCGCGGAGCGGTCGTCGGCACCGGCGCCCCCCGCCGGGCCGCCCAGCTCGCCGCCCTCGGGCTCGGGCTGGAGATCCGCCCGATCCGGGGCAACGTCGACACCCGCATCCAGCTGGTGCGCCGCGGCGAGGTCGACGCGATCGTGCTGGCCCGCGCCGGGCTGGCCCGGCTGGGCCGGCTCGACGAGGCGACCGACACCCTCGAGCCGGAGGACGTGCTGGGTGCGGCCGGCCAGGGCGCGCTGGCGGTGGAGTGCCGCGCGGACGACGACCCGACCATCGAGCTGCTGTCCGCGATCGACGACCCGCGCAGCCGGGCAGAGGTGGCCGCCGAGCGGTCGCTGCTCGCCACGCTGGAGGCCGGCTGCACGGCACCGATCGGCGCCCGCGCCCGGATCAGCATGGCCAGCCACGGCACCCAGCCGGTGCTCACCCTCGAGGCCTTCATCGGCCGGGAGGACGGCACGGCCGGGCTGCGCCGTTCCCGCAGCGGCCGCGTCACCGGGGCCGACCAGGTCGGCCGCGAGCTCGCGGAGCTGCTGCTGGGCGACGGCGCGGCAGACCTGGTGGCGTCCGGCGACACGTCTTCCCACGACGCGACCGGGACCATCGCGTCGCACCCGCACCCTGCACCAGCGGTCCCATCACCCGAAAAGCCCCGTGCGTCAGCCGATTCGTCGACTTCCGCACCTGACCCAGCGTCCCGTCCAGACGACATCGTTACGGAGCGTGCTCAGTGACCCCCACCCGCTCGGCCGCCAACGCCAGCACAGCCAACCGCAAGTCCAAGGCCACCGCCCGCGTCGCCTTCGTCGGCGCCGGTCCGGGTGACCCGGGCCTGGTGACCAGGAGGGCGGCGGAATACCTCGCCGCCGCCGACGCGGTCATCATCGACCAGGTCAGCCGCGAGGACTTCGTGCGCCAGTTCGCCCGCAGCGACGTCGAGATCGTCGACGCCGGCCACGGCGAGCAGGGCCAACCGCTGACCCACGCCTCGCGCGCCAAGCTCGTCGTCAAGACGGCCAAGGCGACCACCACGGACCGACCGCACGACGACGGCCTCGTCGTGCGCCTGATGGACGGCGACCCGGCTGTGTTCAACGGCCTGGCCGAGGAGGCGCTCGCCTGCCAGAAGGCCGGCGTGCCGTTCGAGATCGTGCCGGGCGTGAGCACCGCGTCCGCCGTGCCGAGCTACGCCGGAATCCCGGTGACCGGCAGCAAGTCGACCGCGGTGCACGTGGTGAGCGGCTCCGACACCAAGATCGACTGGTCCACCTCGGTGGCGGACTCGGTGACCGTGGTCGTCCTCGGCACGCCGGAGGTGCTCGCGTCGGCGCTGGCCAAGCTGCTGGACGCCGGCCGCAAGCCGGAGACCCCGGTCGCGCTGACCGAGCGTGGCACCAGCACCACCCAGGTGACGCACACCACCACCCTCGGGCAGGTGGCCGAGCTGATGCAGAGCCAGCAGGTGCACTTCCCCTCCCTCGCGGTCGTGGGCAACACCGTCGACCTGCGCGAGAAGCTGTCGTGGTTCGAGACCAAGCCGCTGTTCGGCTGGAACGTCCTGGTGCCCCGCACCAAGGACCAGGCCGGCAGCATGACCGCCCGGCTCACCTCCTACGGCGCGACCAGTGATGTCGTGCCCACGATCAGCGTCGAGCCGCCGCGCACGCCGCAGCAGATGGAGCGCGCGGTCAAGGGCCTGGTCACCGGGCGCTACGAGTGGATCGGGTTCACCTCGGTGAACGCGGTCAAGGCGATCCGCGAGAAGTTCGTCGAGTTCGGCCTGGACGCCCGGGCCTTCGCCGGTCTGAAGATCGCCGCAGTGGGCGGTGTCACGGCCCAGGCATTGCGCGACTGGGGCATCGAGCCCGACCTCGTGCCGGCCGAGGACCACTCGGCCAAGGGCCTGCTCGAGGTGTGGCCGCCCTACGACGAGGTGCTCGACCCGATCAACCGGGTCTTCCTGCCGCGGGCGGACATCGCCACCGACACCCTCGTCGCCGGACTGCAGGACATGGGCTGGGAGGTCGACGACGTGACGGCCTACCGGACGGTCCGCGCCGCTCCGCCGGCCGCCGAGGTCCGCGAGGCGATCAAGAGCGGGGCGTTCGACGCGGTCTGCTTCACCTCGAGCTCGACGGTGCGCAACCTCGTCGGCATCGCCGGCAAGCCGCACCCCTCGACCGTCGTCGCGTGCATCGGCCCGGCCACGGCCAAGACCGCCGAGGAACACGGCCTGCGGGTGGACGTGCTCTCGCCCGAGCCGTCCGTGCACAAGCTGGCCGAGGCGCTGGCCGACTTCGGCGCGAAGCGCCGGGCGGCGGCCGTCGAGGCGGGTGAAACGGTCAAGCGGCCGAGCGAGAAGCGGCCGGCGCGGAGGAGGGCACGGTCGTCGTGACCACCTACGGCAGGTTTCCGGCCGCGCGTCCGCGCCGTCTGCGCACCACCTCGGCGATGCGGCGCATGGTGGCCGAACACCGGGTGCACCCCTCGGACCTGATCCTGCCCGCGTTCGTGCGGGAGGGCGCGAGGGAGCCGGTGCCGGTCTCGACGATGCCGGGCGTGGTGCAGCACACCCGGGACACGCTGCGCAAGGCGGCCGTGGAGGCGGTCGAGGCGGGTGTGGCCGGGCTGATGCTGTTCGGCGTGCCGGAGGTCAAGGACGCGGTCGGGTCGCAGGGCACCGACCCGGACGGCATCCTGCAGGTCGCCCTGCGGGACGTGCGCTCCGAGGTCGGCGACGAGCTGGTGCTCATGTCGGACCTGTGCCTGGACGAGTACACCGACCACGGCCACTGCGGCGTGCTGGACGCCCAGGGGCGTGTCGACAACGACGCGACGCTGGAGCGGTACGCCGAGATGGCGCGTGTGCAGGCCGACGCCGGCGCGCACATGCTCGGGCCCAGCGGCATGATGGACGGCCAGGTCGGCCACGTGCGCGCCGCGCTGGACGCGGCCGGGCACACGGACGTGTCGCTGTTCGCGTACGCGGTGAAGTACGCCTCGGCGTTCTACGGTCCGTTCCGTGAGGCGGTGGCCTCCTCGCTGACCGGCGACCGGAAGACCTACCAGCAGGACCCGGCCAACGCCCGCGAGGCGCGGCGGGAAGTCGCCCTCGACCTCGAGGAGGGCGCCGACATGGTGATGGTCAAGCCGGGCCTGCCCTATCTGGACGTGCTGCGCGACGTCGCGGAGCGGGTCGACGTGCCGGTCGGCTCGTACCAGATCTCCGGCGAGTACGCGATGGTCGAGGCGGCCGCGGAGAAGGGCTGGATCGACCGTGACGCGGCGATCATGGAGACCCTGACGGCCTTCAAGCGGGCCGGTGCCACCGTGATCCTGACCTACTGGGCGGTCGAGGCCGCCAGGCGGCTGCGGCGGGCGGGGTAGTCCGGCGCGGCCGTCCACCGGCTGTGGACAACTTCGCCGCCTCTTCGGGGGACCTTCTCGGAGGCCTGTGGGCAGCAGGACGGTCACTTGCTGTAATCGGACCTGTCGCTGACGGGATCCCGATCGAGGAGGGGCCGTGAAGAACGAACTGCTGACGCCCGACATGGCGGAGGAGCGGGTGTGGATCGCCGAGGCGGTGCACGCCCGGTGGCAGGCGGAGAGCCGGTCGCGCTACCTCGCGGAGGAGTCGAGCGCGAAGGTGCTCCACCAGTACGCGACCACGCTGCCCGACCTGTTGCAGACCCGGGCCTACGCCCGCGAGGTGATCGCCGCCGATCCCGAGAGCCCGTCGGTGGAGGCGTGGATCGACCTCCGGGTGGCCGAGCGCGTCGACCGGCAGGACGTGCTCTTCCGCGAACCGGCACCCGAGGTCCGCGTCATCCTGGACGAGTCGGCGCTGCGCCGGCCGACGGCCGACCCGAAGGTGTGGCGGGACCAGCTGTGTCACCTGACGAGCTGCGTCGACCTGAACCTGGTGGTGCTGCAGGTGCTGCCGCTGCGTGCCGGGCTGCACGGGCTGCCCGACGGTGCACTGACGCTGCTGTGGCAGGGGCACGGCGGGGCGCTGGCGTGGCAGGAGACCCGCGTCGGCGGCGAGCTGACGGAGGCCCCGGAGAAGTTCCTGCGGCTGCGGCTCGCCTTCGAGCGGGTCCGGGACCTGGCGCTGACGCCCGGCGCGTCGAAGGAGCTGATCGAGCGGCTCGCCCGCGCGGCGGAGGAGGCCGCCCGGTGAGGCGTGGGCCGGGCGGGTGCCGCCGCGGCGACCCGCCGCGGCGGATCTTGCCCGGCGGGACGTGACTGCCGAGCATGCCTCGCATGGCACGTTGCGAGGTATGCGGTAACGACTACGACCTGACCTTCACGATCGAGACGCAGGACGGTGCCCGGCACGTCTTCGACTCCTTCGCCTGCGCGATCCACCGGATGGCGCCGATCTGCGAGCACTGCCGGGTGCAGATCATCGGGCAGGGAGTCGAGTCGGGCGGCCGCTGGTTCTGCGGGGCGCACTGCGCCCGTGCCGAGGGCTAGGCGCGCCTCGTCGACAAGGTGTAGTGCCGGCGGGCGAAAACCGCTGGCGGCCCGGCGGCCGGCCCGGCCACTCTTGTGCCATGCAGATCAGAGAGGCCACGAGCGAGGACTGGCCGGCGGTCTGGCCCTTCTTCCACGAGATCGTGGCCGCGGGGGAGACCTACCCCTACCGCCTCGACCTCGGCTGCGAGGAGGGCCGGGAGCTGTGGCTCCAGCCTGCCCCGGGCCGCACCGTGGTCGCCGTCGACGAGGCGTCGGGCGAGGTGCTGGGCACGGCGAAGATGAACCCGAACCGGCAGGGCAACGGCGACCACGTGGCGAGCGCGAGCTACATGGTCGCCCCCGCCCACGCCGGCCGCGGTGTCGGACGGGCCCTGTGCCGCAACAGCCTGGACTGGGCGCTGGCCGAGGGGTACCGCGGCATGCAGTTCAACGCCGTGGTGGAGACCAACACGCACGCGGTGGCGCTGTACGAGTCGCTGGGCTTCGACATCGTCGGCACCGTCCCGGAGTCCTTCCGCCACCCGGAGTACGGCTATGTCGGTCTCCACGTCAGGTACCGCCCGCTCTGAGGCGTTTCAGGGGGAAAGGCTCAGAAGACGCCCTGGCCCGGGGTGAGGTTGCCGGCGGGGTCGTAGCAGTGGCGGGCGTCGGACAGGGCCGGGAAGGCCGGGCCGAAGTGGTCACGCCAGTCGTCGCCGTCGAAGGGCACAGAACCGACCGGGTACTGCTTGCCGCCGTGGTCGCGGACCGTCTCGTAGGCGGCGCGGTTGGCGGTCAGCAGACGTGCGACGGTCGTGTCGTCCTCGGGCGGGCAGGTGCGCAGGACCGCCAGCAGGTACGGCACCGGGTCGTCGGGCATGCGCAGCAGCGGCGTGTGCAGCTGTTCCCGGCACAGCGGGTAGAGCAGGACGACACCGCCGGCGCCGACGTCGTCGGGCCCGAGTCCGGACAGGATGGGCCCGGCCAGTTCGGCTGCCTGGTCGCCGGGCAGCAGCAGGTTGAGCCACGGGTGGGCGTCGTCCCACAGTCCGGCCTGCTTCAGCTGTTCCACGGCGCCGGCGAGCCGGTTGAGGAAGTCGTAGTAGTCGAGGTTCTCGGCCGTCATCCCCGACGGGTCGTACCGCAGGTCCGCCAGCAGCGTGGCGTCGTCGGGCGCGGGCC
>NZ_DASSTI010000024.1:0-15150 GCF_035708005.1 Segeticoccus sp.
AAGGCGTCAGCGCCAGCGGGTGGTCATCAGGAACCCGGCCAGCATCAGCGCGAAGCCGATCATCAGGTTCCAGTAGCCGAGCGCGCCGACCGGGAACGAGCCCTGGGTGATGTAGAAGGTCGCCACCCACAGCAGCCCCACGATCATGAGCGCGCACATCAGCGGGACGAACCACGGCGGGTTCGGCTCCTGCTTGCGCGCCTGTCGCGCCGCCTCCTCCCGGGCGGCCGCGGCCTTGGCCCTGGCCTTCGGTCGACCCTTGGACTCCGGCACGGCGTTCTCCTCGTTCGATCGGCGCTGCCGCAGCGGCAGCACGTGGGGGGCTGGTCCTGCTGCCCCGGGCCCACGTCGCTGAGGCAACACGAGAGACGACACGGCCTTGGGGACAACACGGTCGTGATCTAGCGTAGATGCTGCACGTTCCCGAGGACAGGAGGGCGCATGGCGGCCTCCCGCCAACGTTCGAGCGCGAGCGCCGCACGCCGGCGGATGACCCGCTTCCTGACCCGTCGGCCTCGCGGCCCGTGGTCGGTGCTCGTGCCAGTCGTGTGCGTGCTCGCTGGCGTGCTGTTCGCGACCAGCGCTACCCTCTCCGGGGGCACCGACCTGCGCAACAACCCCAGCGACCTCGCCGACGTGATCCGCCAGCAGAACTCCCGCGTCGAGGCCAAGGCCCACCAGGTGCAGCAGCTGCGCAACGAGGTCGACCGGATCTCCCGGTCCCGCGCCCCGGGCAGCGCCCGGCTCGAACGGCTCACCACCCGGGCGACGCACCTCGCCCCCGACGCCGGGACCCAGCCGGTCGCGGGCCCGGCGATCACCGTCACCCTCGACGACGCCCACCTGCAGGCCAGCCAGATCCCCGCGCCGTACACCGTCGACGACGTCGTCGTGCACCAGCAGGACGTCCAAGCGGTCGTCAACGCCCTGTGGCGCGGCGGCGCCGAGGCGATGATGCTGCAGGACCAGCGGGTGATCTCCACCAGCGCCGTGCGCTGCGTGGGCAACACCCTCATCCTGCAGGGCCGCGTCTACTCCCCGCCCTACACGATCCGCGCCATCGGCGACGTCCAGGGCATGAAGGTCGCGCTCCAGCAGGATCCCCAGGTCCAGATCTACCGCCAGTATGTCGACCTGCTGGGCCTGGGCTACCAGGTCACCGCCCAGCGGAAGGCGACCTTCCCGGCATACGAGGGGACGCTCGACCTGCCGCACACCTCGGTGGTGGGGCGCGCCAGGTAGCCGCGGCGGCTGTGGACGGCCGCGGCGCGCGGGCTGCGCGGGTGAGATCCTTGGGGCGTGACCCGCGTGCTCGTCATCGACAACTACGACAGCTTCGTCTTCACGATCGTCGGCTACCTGCAGCAGCTCGGCGCCGAGTGCGAGGTCGTGCGCAACGACGCGGTGCCGCCCGACGCCGGCGCGGAGTTCGACGGGGTACTCGTCTCACCCGGCCCGGGCACGCCCGAGGAGGCCGGCGTCTGCATGTCGGTGATCGAGGCGTGCGGCAAGCGGGGCCAGCCGATGCTCGGGGTGTGCCTGGGGCACCAGGCCCTCGGGGCGGTGTTCGGTGCCCAGGTCGTGCGGGCCCCGGAGCTGCTGCACGGCAAGACCTCCACCGTCGAGCACGACGGGAGCGGGGTGCTCGAGGGCCTGGCCTCGCCGTTCACCGCGACGCGCTACCACTCCCTGGCGATCGACCCGGGCACCGTGCCGGAGGAGCTGGTCGTCCACGGGCGCACGCCGAGCGGGGTCATCATGGCGGTGCGCCACCGCGAGCTGCCGCTGGAGGGGGTGCAGTTCCACCCCGAGAGCGTGCTCACCGAGGGCGGTCACCGGCTGCTCGCGAACTGGCTGGCCCGCTGCGGCCTGACCGACGCGGTCGAGCGGTCGGTCGGGCTCGCGCCGCTGGTCCACGACGCGGCCACCGTGCCTGCCGCCGGCTGACCGTCAGCGGCCCGGCTCACTGCATCGGCGGTGGCCCGCCGTGCGGCCCGCCCTTGCCGGGCGGTGTGTGCGACGAGCCGGGTGGCCCGGTGGTGGTCGAGGTCGGCGACGGCTCGCTCGAGCTCGGCGAGGGCTCCGTCGACGACGGCGACGGCTCGCTGGAGGTCGGCGACGGTGAGCTGGTCGGCGACTGCGTCTCGGTGATGGTCTTGGTCTCCGGCGGCGACTTGGCGATGGTCAGCTGGATCGTCGAGCCGATGCCGACCCGGGCGCCCGCGTGCTGCTCGTCGATGACGGTGTTGGGGGTGCGCGTCGACTCCACGAAGTGCGGGTCGTAGTGGAACCCGGCGTCGGTGATCTTCTGGATGGCCGTGCTCATGTCGTCGCCGACCACGTCGGGCACCCGGTTCTTGCCGGTGGCCACGACGAGGTTGACCGGCGAGCCGACGTGCAGCTCCTCCCCGGAGCCGGGGTCGGTCTGCAGCACCGTGTCCTTGCTGGCGCTCGCGGAGTCCTGGTGGCTGATCTGCCCGACCTTCAGGCCCGCGTTCTTCAGGGTGGTCCGCGCCGAGGACAGGTCCGAGCCGACCAGCGGCGGCACGGTCGCGGTCTGCGGTCCGTTGGACACGAAGATCGTGCCCCGCTCGTCCTTGCCGAGCTCGGTGCCCGGCTGCGGGTCCTGGTCGAAGACCTGACCCTTCTCGGCGGCGTTGGCCTGGTGCTGGATCTTCGGCACCGGCCAGCCGCGGCTGTGGATGCTGTCGACCGCCTCCCGCTGGGTCATCCCGATCACCTTCGGGTAGGGCCCGCTGCCGACCTGGTTGCCGACGATCCAGCGGTCGGCGCCGTAGCCCAGCACACCGAGCGCGGCCACCAGCAGCAGCACGAGGAAGACCCAGGGCCAGCGGCGCCGCTTCTCCGGCACGTTCATCGGGATGGGCGCGGTGTGGTGCGGGTCGTCGTCACCGGGCACGGCCGGACGACCGCCCGCCGCCGCACCGGCTGCCGCGCCCGCGCCGGCGGCCCCCGCCTCGTTCCGGTCGAACCGTTCGGTCCGGGTGTCGGAGCCGAGGCGCTGGGTCTCGCTGGCGTCGCCGTAGCGCCCGGCCAACCCGGCGGCCGCCCCGGCCCCGGCGGCACCGGCCGCCCCGACCCCGGCCATCGACGCGGCGGTGTGCCGCGCGGCGGCGCTGATCACCCGGCCCGAGCGGGCGGCCTGCAGGTCGGCCCGGAACTCGCTGGCCCGCTGGTAGCGGTGCGCCCGGTCCTTCACCAGGGCGTGCAGCGCGACCGCGTCGAGCGCGGCCGGCACGTCCGGCTGGTAGGCCGACGGCGGCAGCGGCTGTTCCCCGATGTGCTGGTAGACCAGCGAGACCGGCTCCCCGACGAACGGCGTCCGTCCGGTGAGCAGCTCGTAGAACATGCAGCCGGTCGAGTACAGGTCCGAGCGGGCGTCGACGGTCGTGCCCTGCGCCTGCTCCGGTGAGAGGTAGCGCGCCGTGCCGATGACCGCCTCGCTCTGCGTCATCGTCGCCGCCGTGTCGGCCAGCGCCCGCGCGATCCCGAAGTCCATGACCTTGACCGCGCCGGTGGGGGTGACCATGACGTTGGCCGGCTTGATGTCGCGGTGCACGATGCCCTTGTCGTGGCTGTACGCCAGCGCCGACAGCACCGACGCGGTGATCCGTGCGGCCTCGTCGGGGTCGAGGTGCCCACGCTCCTTGAGCAGGTCGCGCAGCGTCTGGCCCTCGACGTACTCCATGACGATGTAGGGGATGGACACCGGCGCGCCGCCCGACTCGCGGGTCTGCTCCTCGCCGGAGTCGTAGACGGCCACGATCGCCGGGTTGTTCAGCCCGGCCGCGCTCTGCGCCTCGCGCCGGAACCGCGCCAGGAAGGAGGTGTCGCGCGCCAGGTCCCAGCGCAGCATCTTGATCGCGACCTGGCGCCCGAGGCGCGTGTCGTAGCCGACGTGCACCTCGGCCATGCCGCCGCGGCCGATGAGGTCGCCGACTTCGTAGCGGCCGCCCAGCAGGCGGGGTGAGGAGCTCACGTCATGTCCCTGGTTGTCGTCGTGCCGGTTGTCGTCGTGCTGGCTGTGGTCGTGCCGGTTGTCGTCGTGCTCGTGCGGGCGCTGCGCCCGACGGTATGCCGTGTGCTCGCCACCGCGATCGCGTCACGTGGTCTTGCGGTCACCGGGGTCATCGGACCACCGCCTGGATGACCTGCTTGGCGATCGGCGCGGCCACGGTGCCCCCGAACGCCTCGTTGCCGGCCTTCCCACCGTCCTCCACGACGACGGCCACCGCCACCTGCGGGTGCTGGGCCGGCGCGAACGCGGTGAACCAGGCGTCCGGGGCCTGCCCGGTGCCGTGCTCGGCGGTGCCGGTCTTGCCGGCGACGGTGATGCCGGGGATCTGCGCCGCGGTGCCGGTGCCGGAGGTGACCACCTGCTCCATCATCCCGGTCAGCTCCTGGGCGACCTCCGGGCTGACCG
This sequence comes from Segeticoccus sp., assembly GCF_035708005.1. NCBI lineage: Bacteria > Bacillati > Actinomycetota > Actinomycetes > Micrococcales > Intrasporangiaceae > Segeticoccus > Segeticoccus sp. The sequence continues at coordinate 4,445 of NZ_DASSTI010000024.1, forward strand.
CCGTGCCGAGCTTCTCGGGGCTGTGCTTGGAGGTCTCCAGGTTGCGCCCGCGCACCGCGTCGACGAGGTACGGCGTCATCACGGTGCCCTTGTTGGCGATGGCGGCCGACACCATGGCCATCTGCAGGGGGGTGACGCGCACGTCATACTGCCCGATCGCGGACTGGGCCGTCTGTGGCGGGTTGAGGTCTCCGGAGGGGAACTGGCTCGGCGTCACCCGCATCGGCACCTGCAGGGTCTGGCCGAAGCCGAAGGCCTGCGCCTGCTTGCGCAGCGCGCCGGCGCCGAGCTTCATGCCGAGCGCCCCGAAGGTGGTGTTGCAGGAGCGGACCAGCGCCCGCGTCAGGGAGGCCTGGTTGCCGGGGCCGCAGGGCAGGCCGTCGTCGTTCGGCAGCTTCGCCGTGGTCTGCGGCAGGGGCAGCACGGCCGGGCCGGGCAGCTGGGAGCTCGGGCTGTACTTGCCCGAGGACAGCGCCGCCGCGGCGGTGATCAGCTTGAACGTCGAGCCGGGGGGATAGAGGTCGCCGGCGATCGCCCGGTTGACCATCGGGTTGCCGGACTCGGCGTTGAGCTGCTCCCAGGCCTGCTTGACCGTGTTGAGGTCGTGGCTGGAGAGCCGGTTCGGGTCGTACTGCGGGTGGCTGACCATCGCGAGGATCGCCCCGGTCTGCGGGTCGAGCGCGACCACCGCCCCGCGCTGGTTGCCCAGCGCCTGGTCGGCCGCCTGCTGCGCCTTGGGGTTGATCGTGAGCTCCAGGCTCGCGCCCTGCTGCGGCTTGCCGGTGAGGATGTCGACCACCCGGCGGTAGAACAGCTGGTCGGCCGAGCCGTTGAGCACGTCGTTCTCCGCGCCCTCGACGCCACCGCCGGCGCCGTAGGTGAAGGAGTAGTAGCCGGTGACGTGGGAGTAGAGCTTGCCGTCGGGGTAGGTGCGCAGCCACTTGAGCTCGTCGTTGCTCGGCACCGACTTGGCGATCGGCGTGCCGCCGACGAGGATCTCGCCGCGCTCCTTGGCGTAGCTCTCCAGCAGGGTGCGCCGGTTGTCCGGCCGTGCCCGGAGGCTGTCGGCCTGGACGTACTGGATCCAGGTGGTGGACACCAGCAGCGCGCAGAACATGACGGCCACGACGGTCGCGAGGCGGCGGATGGGGGAGTTCATCGCACCCTCACCACCTCGGTCGCCTCACCGGACGGCGACGAGCCCGCCGCCGCGTCCGTCGCCGGGTCCGGCAGCGGTCGCCGCGCCTGGTCGGAGATGCGCAGCAGTATGGCGATGATCGTCCAGTTGGCGAGCAGGGAGGACCCGCCGTAGGACAGGAACGGCGTGGTCAGCCCGGTCAGCGGGATGACCCGGGTGACGCCGCCGATGACGACGAAGCACTGCAGGGCCAGGGAGAACGACAGCCCGACCGCGAGCAGCTTGCCGAAGCCGTCGCGCGCCCCGACCGCGGTCCGCAGGCCGCGCTCGACCAGCAGGATGTAGAGCACGAGCAGGGCGAAGGCGCCGACCAGCCCGAGCTCCTCGGCGAAGCTGGGGAAGATGAAGTCGCTCTCGGCGAAGTAGGTCAGCTCGGGGTGGCCCTGGCCCAGGCCGGTCCCCAGCAGGCCGCCGTTGCCCATGCCCATCAGGCCGAGCGCGAGCTGGTCGCTGACGTGCAGCGCGTGCGGCGAGAACGGGTGCAGCCACAGCAGCACCCGCTCCTGGACGTGGCCGAAGAGCAGGTAGGCGACGTAGGAGCCGCCGACGAACAGCAGCAGGCCGATCGCGATCCACGAGGTTCGCTCGGTGGCGACGTAGAGCATCGCGACGAACAGGCCGAAGAACAACAGGGAGGTGCCGAGGTCCTTCTCGAGCACGAGGACGCCGATGCTGGCCGCCCACACCACGAGGATCGGGCCGAGGTCGCGGGCCCGGGGCAGCGGGAAGCCGAGCACGCGCTTGCCGACCAGCGACAGCGCGTCGCGGGTCTGCACGAGGTAGCCGGCGAAGAAGACGGTCAGCACGATCTTGGCGACCTCACCGGGCTGGAAGCTCATCGGTCCCAGGTGGATCCAGATCTGCGAGCCGTAGTGCGCGCTGCCGATGATCGGCAGCAGCGGGAGCAGGAGCAGGACGATGCCGGCGAGCATCGCGGTGAAGGTGTAGCGACGCAGGATGCGATGGTCGCGCAGCACGAAGAGCACCACCACGGCCACGACCACGGAGACCGCGCTCCACAGCAGCTGCTTGGTGGCCAGGCCGTTGGCGACGGTGCGTCCCTCGGCCAGGTCCAGCCGGTGGATCATCACCACCCCCAGCCCGTTGAGGAGGGTGGCGATCGGCAGGAGGATCGGGTCGGCATACGAGGCCTTCCACCGGAGCACGAGGTGGAAGGCGACGGCCAGCACGGTCAGGCCGATCCCGTAGGTCGCGATGTCCGGGGGCACCTCGTCCTGCATCACCAGCCCCACGTTGAGGTAGGCGAGCAGCACGATGCCGATGGCGAAGAGCAGCAGGAGCAGCTCGACGTTGCGGCGGGTGCGCGGTGGCACGGTGGTCACGGTGCTCATGCCGGGGCCTCCGCGACGGGTCGAGCGGCGAGCGTGGGGCGGCTCACGGGCGACACCCCGCTCCGCCGAGGCTCTGGATGCGGCACTGGATCAGCTCCGTACGCAGCTCGGTGACGATGTGCTCGGCGTCGGCCTTGTTGTCCGCGGTCATCGTCTCGGTGACCTTGCCACGGGCGAACGGCGAGAGCTCCCGGACCGGGATGTCGGTCTGGCGCGCCACGCTGTGCAGGCTGATCGGGCCGAGGTCCTGGGACAGCCCGCGGTAGATCGCGACGTGGCCGTCGTGGACGCCGACGTAGTACTGCTGCTGGGTCCAGCTCCACGCGCCCCACCCGCCGCCGACGAGGACGGCGAGGATCACGACGACCAGGGCGACCCGGCGGATCCACCGCCCGGTGCGGCTGCCCGGGCCGGACTCGGCCAGCAGCGGCCGCTCGTCGGTGCCGTCCGCCGACTCCTCGGGACCGCTGGTCCCGGTGCGGTCGTGGGTGAGCACGTTCGTGCCACCGGCGGCGCCCGCGGCGCGCTCGCGCTGCACGCTGCGGTGCAGGGCGGCCGCCTTCTCGGCGGGGGTCTGCGGCACGGCCTGGGTCCGGTTGACCCGATCAGTGGCGGCGCCCACCACCTGGGCCTGGGTCGAGGGCGCCGGGGTGCGGGCGAGGTCGACCACCTCGGCCACCACGACCGTGACGTTGTCGCGGGTGGAGGCGCGCAGCGCGATCTTGATGAGCCGGTCCGCGATCTCGGCCGGTGAGGCACCCTCGCGCATCACCTCCTCGATCGTGTCCGAGCCGACGAAGTCGGACAGCCCGTCCGAGCAGAGCAGGTAGCGGTCACCGACCCGCGCCTCGCGCATCGACAGGTCGGGCTCGTCGCCGGGGTCGCCGGTGAGGACGCGGGTGACGAGGGACCGCTGCGGGTGGTGCTCGGCCTCGGCGGGCGTGATGCGGCCCTCGTCGAGCAGCTTCTGCACGAAGGAGTGGTCGCGGGTGATCTGGCTGAAGGAGCCGTCGCGGAGCCGGTAGGCGCGGGAGTCGCCGATGTTGGCGAGCGCGATCTTGTCGCCTGCCCGCAGCATCGCGATGAGGGTGGTGCCCATGCCCTCGGTCTCGGGCATGTCCGCCATCGCCTCGTGCAGGGCGGTGTTGGCGTCGCGGACGGCCAGGCCCAGCTGCTCCAGCGCGTCGTCGGCGCCGTGGCTCTCCCCGTCCAGGTGGACCAGCTCGCCCACCACCATCGAGCTCGCCACGTCGCCGGCCGCGTGCCCACCCATGCCGTCCGCGAGCACGAGCAGGTGCGGGCCGGCATACCCGCTGTCCTCGTTGCGGGACTTGCTGCCCAGCCCGAGGTCCGAGCGTGCGGCATAGCGCAGCGCGATCGCCATGGCGAGGGGTTACTTCCGCAGCTCGAGGACGGTCTGGCCGATCCGGATGCGGGAGCCGGTGTCGACGCGGGCGGCCTGCTCGACGCGCTGGTTGCCGACGAAGGTGCCGTTGGTGGAGCCGAGGTCGTCGACGTACCAGCCGCCGTCGCGCTCGTAGAGGCGCGCGTGCCGGCCGCTGGCGAAGTCGTCGCCGAGCGACAGGGTGCACTCGGGGTTGCGCCCGATGAGCAGGTTGTCGCGCAGCGGGATGGTCGTGCCGCGCATCGAGCCCTCGACCACGGTCAGGTGGCCGGGTCCGCGCCGCGTCGGCCGCTCCTCCCGGCGCCGGTCGGGCTGGCGGGCGCCGCTGTCCCCGTCGCGCGGCGAGGAGGACGGTCGGGTGACGGCCCGCTTGGCGGTGCGGGTGATCACGCGGGTGCCGTAGAGGTCGCCGCGCAGCACGCCGACGACGCTGAAGATGAACGCCCACAGCAGGACCAGCAGGCCCAGCCGGATGACGGTGATGGTGAGTTCGCTCATGGGTCGGGTGGCTCACTTCCGCCCGGCGGCGTGGAAGATCGCCCGCGTGCGGCCCAGGGTCAGCTGGTCACCGTCGTTCAGGCGGTGGCTGCGGATGCGCTCGCCGTCGACGAAGGTGCCGTTCGTGGAGCTCAGGTCGCGGATGGTGGCCACGAGGTGGGGGCCGTCGTGGGTCACCCGGATCTCGGTGTGCCGGCGGGAGATCCCCGGGTCGTCGAGCACGATGTCGGCCGAGCCGTCGCGGCCCAGGATCGTGTGGGCGCCCATGAGGGGGTAGCGCTGGCCGTCGATCTCCAGCCAGGGCCGCTCCTCCGGGCGGCGGCGCGGCGGCCGGGCCCCCTCCGGCGGCTGGAAGACGGTCTCGTCCCCCGACGGCGCGCGACGCGGCGCCTGGCCGGCTCGCTCGTCGCGGTAGGTCGAGCGGTCGCCGTCCCCGCGGTATGCCGAGGGCTCGCCCTGACGGCCCCAGGCGCCGTGTCCGTCGCGGGCCTCGCTCGGGTCGGCGGCGTAGGCCTCGCTCTCCGGCCGGCTGGTGTGGGCCCCCGCGGCGACGGCAGCCGCGGCCGCGGCGGCTCCCGCGGTGGCCGGAGCGTGCGGTGCGGCGGGGCGCTCGGGGGCGGGCTCGGCATACCCCTGCCTGCCGGCACGGCTCTCGTCGCGGCTGTCGCCGCGGTGCGGGCGCTCCGGCTCGCGCTGACGCGGCCGGCCGCTGGCCGGGCGCAGCCGGAAGACGCCGGTCTCGAGCTGCTCGTCGGCGACGAACTCGACGTCGAGCGGGCCGCCCGGGGTGTAGCGCTGGGACTCCGCGTGCTCCTGCGCCGAGGCGATGAGCTCGTCGGTGAGGGTGCCCGAGTAGGCGGTGAGCCGGTCGTAGTCGGTGTCGGACAGCTCCACGGTGTAGAGGTTGGGCACGATGGTGCGGCCGCGCCCGACGACGGCGGCCCGGTCGTCCATCGCGCGCCGCATCGCCGCGGCGATCTCGACGGGCTGCACCTCGGAGCGGAACGCCTTGGCGAACACACCGTTGACGGCACGCTCGACCGTCTGCTCGAGCTTGTCGAACAGTCCCACGCGCCCTCCTGATCCTCGGTGTCGCCTACGGCTTGGCCCGCTCGATCGTAACTGCCGCGGCTGAGCGAGCGCGGTCTCCCTGCGGTGGGCCGCGTGTTAGCCTGTGGCGCTTCCTCCTTCAGGACGCGTTGGCGCGGCGGTGGGTTCCGGCTCCCGCCCGTGGTCACCCCGGTTTGGAGTTGACCGGCCGCGTACAGCACACTGTGGGGGCGCGCGCGAGTGGCGGAATAGGCAGACGCGCACGGTTCAGGTCCGTGTGCCCGAAAGGGCGTGGGGGTTCAACTCCCCCCTCGCGCACCAGTTCGTGGTGGTGACAGGTGGGCGGTCCGGCTTCTGGCCGGGCCGCTCTTTCTGTCGGGGCCGGTGGCCGGAAACCGCAATCTCAACTGGCAGTACTCCCCCTCGGGCACCCGGCCCGTGCTCAACGGCCCCGCCCACGCCCGGTACTGCCAGTTGGAATGGCGACGGAGCCCCGCCTGCCGAGGGCCCGACGGAACTGCGCGAACCGATTTTCAACAAACCGTTGACGTGAGCCAGATCACGGGCTTAGCGTTCCTGCTCAACGGAAGTGACCTTCCGTAGTCCGATATAACGGTGCGGCTGCGTGTCCCCCCGCGGCGCACCGGGACCAGTCGGGTTCGACGTCCTCAGGGCGCCCGTGCCGAGGAGTTCCCATGTCCTCCACCTCTGATCTGCCTGTGCAGTCCCCCGCTCCGTCCCGCCGCCCCAAGCACCCGGTTGACCAGATGCTTCCGGTGCCGAAGCTCGCGATCTACGGCTTCCAGCACGTCCTCGCGTTCTACGCCGGCGCGGTCATCGTCCCGATCCTGCTCGCCAGCGCGATCGACCTCACCACCCCGCAGCTCATTCACCTGATCAACGCCGACCTGTTCACCTGCGGCATCGCCTCGATCATCCAGTCGATCGGCTTCTGGAAGGTCGGCGTCAAGCTCCCGCTGCTGCAGGGCGTCACCTTCACCGCCGTCTCCCCGATGATCGCCATCGGCGTCGCCGCCGGAAAGGGCACCGACGGCCTGCTCGTCATCTACGGCGCGGTCATCGTCGCCGGACTGTTCACCTTCTTCATCGCGCCGTACATCAGCCGGCTGATCAAGTACTTCCCGCCGGTGGTCACCGGCTCGGTGATCAGCATCATCGGCATCGCCCTGCTCCCGGTCGCGGCCGCGGACGCTGCGGGCGGCGCCGGCCCGACCCTGCACCCGGAGAGCGGTCGGAACATGGCCTACGCCCTGGGCACCCTGGCGCTGATCGTCGTCATCCAGCGCGTGTTCAAGGGCTTCATGGCCACGGTCGCGGTCCTCGTCGGTCTCGTGGTCGGCACGCTCGTGGCCTGGCTGTTCGGCGACGCGCACTTCACCGACGTCGGCAGCTCGGCCTGGCTGGGGGTCACGCACCCGTTCTACTTCGGCTGGCCGAAGTTCTCGATCGCCGCGATCATCTCGATGATCGTCGTCATGCTCATCACCGCGGTCGAGACGACCGGGGACGTGTTCGCGACCGGCGAGATCGTGGAGAAGCGGATCACCAAGGAGGACATCGGCCGCGCCCTGCGCGCCGACGGCCTGGCCACCACCATCGGCGGTGTCCTCAACTCCTTCCCCTACACCTGCTTCGCCGAGAACGTCGGCCTGGTGCGCCTCACCCGCATCAAGAGCCGGTATGTCGTCGCGGCAGCGGGCGCGATCATGATCCTTCTCGGGGTCATCCCCAAAGCAGGAGCCCTGGTGGCGGGGATCCCCCACCCCGTTCTCGGCGGCGCTGCGCTCGCGATGTTCGGCACCGTGGCCGTGGTCGGCTTCCAGACCCTGTCGCGGGTGGACTTCCACGACCACCGCAACGTCGTGATCGTGGCGACCAGCGTCGGCCTGGCGATGTACGTCACCGCCGTGCCGGACGTCGCCAAGGCGGTGCCGGGCTGGGCCCAGATCCTCTTCGGCAGCGGCATCACCGTCGGCAGCCTCACGGCGATCATCCTCAACCTCGTCTTCCACCACCTCGGCAAGGACTACGGCCCCGCCGTGGCCGGACGCCCCGGTGACCTCATCCGCCTCGACCAGGTCAACGTGATGAGCCGCGAGGAGTTCGTCCGCACGTTCACCGGCCTGTTCCAGGGCGGCACGCAGACGGACTGGGCGGTCGAGCGGGCCTACGACTTCCGCCCGTTCTCCGACACCCACGACCTGCGCCGGGCCTTCCAGGAGGCGTTGTTCTCCGCGAGCCGGGAGGAGCAGGGCAGCCTGCTGGACCACTACCCGGACCTGGGCTCCGCCACGGTCACCGACGACCCGGAGTCCCTGCGCGACCAGTCCTCCCTCGGCCTGCAGCGGCTCGCCGACCAGGAGCACGAGGAGCTGCTGTCGCTGACGGACGCCTACCGCGAACGGTTCGGCTTCCCGCTCATCGCCTGCATCCGCGACGAGTCCTCCGTCAAGGACGTGCTTCGGCACGGCTGGGACCGACTCAACAACTCACCCGTCCAGGAGCACGCGGCCGCCATCATCGAGGTGGCCAAGATCGCCGGGCACCGGTTCGACGACCTGGTCGCGGGGGCCAACCCGATCCACAGCGCGCGCGAACGCCGGCTGGAACGGGACTGACCGGTCGGGGTGTGCCGTCGAGCAGCGAGCGGCGCACCCCGACCGCACCACCGGAGAGGCCACAGATCGTGAACACCCCATCCTTCCGCGCCCCGGCACCGGCCGGCCGCCTCACTCTGGACGGCTGCACCGTCGTGACGATGGACGCCGCGGGCACCGAGCACCGCAGCGGCCACGTGGTCATCGAGGGCAGCCGGATCACGGCGGTCGGCGCCGGACCCGCCCCCGAGGCGGCGGGCCGTGACGGCGCAGCCCGGGTGGTCGACGCCCGCGGCTGCGTCGTCACCCCGGGACTGGTCAACTGCCACCACCACCTCTACCAGTGGGTGACCCGCGGGCTCGCCGTCGACGACACCCTGTTCGGCTGGCTCACCACCCTCTACCCGGTCTGGGCCGGCCTCGACGAGGACATCGTCCGCTCGGCCGCGACCGCCGGCCTCGGCTGGCTCGCGCGGACCGGCTGCACCACCTCGATGGACCACCACTACGTCTTCCCGGAGGCGGGCGGGGACCTGCTCGCGGCGGAGGTCGACGCCGCGCGACGGGTCGGCCTGCGGTTCCTGCCCACCCGCGGCTCGATGGACCTCGGCCGCAGCCAAGGCGGGCTGCCCCCGGACCACGTGGTCGAGGACCTCGACACGATCCTGACGGCCAGCGCCGAGGCCGTGGACCGCTACCACGACCCCTCGCCCGACTCGATGCTGCGCATCGGGCTCGCGCCCTGCTCGCCCTTCTCGGTCACCGGCGAGCTGCTCAAGCAGGCCGCGTTGCTCGCCCGCGACAAGGGCGTGCGGCTGCACACCCACCTCGCCGAGACGCTGGACGAGCAGGACTACTGCCGGGAGCACTTCGGCTGCAGCCCGGTGGAGTATGTCGAGTCGCTGGGATGGCTGGGAGACGACGTCTGGCTCGCGCACGGCATACACCTCGACGACCGGGCGATCGGCACCCTGGGGGCGACGGGCACCGGGGTGGCCCACTGCCCGTCGTCGAACGCACGGCTGGGGGCGGGCATCTGCCGCAGCCGCGAGCTGCGCGACGCCGGCGTGCCGGTCGGGCTCGGCGTGGACGGCGCCGCCTCGAACGAGTCCGCCAGCCTGCTCGAGGAGGCGCGGCACGCGCTGCTGTTCGCCCGCGCCGCGGGTGGCCCGCAGGCCCTGTCCACGCGCGACGCCCTGCGGATGGCCACGATCGACGGGGCACGGGCGCTCGGCTGGGACGACCAGATCGGCTCCCTCGAGCCCGGCAAGCTGGCCGATCTCGCGGTCTGGCGGGTGGACACGCTGCCGCACGTCGACATCGCCGACCCCGTGGCCGGCCTGGTCCTCGGCAGCCCGCCGCCGCTGGAGCTGCTGCTGGTCGGCGGCCGGTCGGTCGTCGAGCGCGACCGGCTGGTGACGCTGGAGGAGGAGGCGGTAGCCCGCGACGCCGCGGACGCCAGTCGCCGCCTGCTCGACCGGGCCGCGGGGCACTGACCGGCGCTTCCCGGCATACGAAAAGGAACTTCCACAACCCTGTACCTGCCCCGGGAGGCGGAGGTACAGTCCGAGTAACTGGGCCCCTGTTGTTCAGCACGGATAACCATCAGGTGGTCGCCTCCCACAACCGTGCCCCGCCTCGACGCAGGAGCCGTGCGACACACGTCGAACCGGGGCCATGATCGACACGGGTGGCGACAGGAGCTCAGGGCATGAACCCACTGCAGGCAACCGTCAACGGCAGTCCCGCGGCGCTGGACGGCGTCTCGGCCCACACGAGCGCGCTCGACTGGCTGCGCGGCCAAGGACTCACCGGCTGCAAGGAGGGCTGCGCCGAGGGCGAGTGCGGGGCGTGCGCCGTCCTGGTGGCGCGGCCGGGAGACAGGACGGCGGACGACGGCGGCACCGACGGGGGGACCGTCTGGACGTCGGTGAACTCCTGCCTGGTGCCCGCGGCGGCCCTGGACGGTCAGGAGATCGTGACCGCCGAGGGCCTCGGCCGGACCGACGCGCTGCACCCGGTGCAGCAGGAGATGGCGGTGCGCGGCGGCTCGCAGTGCGGCTACTGCACGCCGGGGTTCGTGTGCAGCATGGCGGCCGAGTACTACCGCGCCGACCGGTGCCCGGCCGGTGCGCCGGCGGCGTGCGCGACGACGGACACCGACGGGCACGGCGAGGTCGGGCCGAACGGCTTCGACCTGCACGCGCTGTCCGGGAACCTGTGCCGCTGCACCGGCTACCGCCCCATCAGGGACGCCGCGTATGCCGTGGGCGCACCGTCCGAGGACGACCCCCTCGCGCGGCGGCGCAGCACTCCTGCACCTGCGCCGGCAGAGACCCACCTGGCCGGTGACGACGGCACGTTCGTGCGCCCCAAGGACCTGCCGGAGACGTTGCGGCTGCTGGCGATGCGTCCGGACGCGACCGTGGTGGCCGGCTCCACCGACTGGGGCGTCGACGTCAACATCAAGGGCGTGCGGGCCCCGCTGCTGGTCGCCATCGACCGGCTGCCGGAGCTGCGCGAGTTCGAGGTCGCCGACGACCACGTCACCCTCGGGGCCGCCCTCACCCTGTCCGAGATCGAGC
>NZ_DASSTI010000025.1:0-4691 GCF_035708005.1 Segeticoccus sp.
ACGACCGTGGCCCACAACCTCAACGTATGGCCCGCGCGCATCGGCGAACTCGAACTCGGCCGCCGCCGCGACGACCAACTCGCCGAACGCTACCGACAGTGGCTCACCGCTGCTTGACAACGCATAGGAGCATCAGTCCCCCATCGCAGGCTGATCTCCGGGAACCGGCCCTCAGGATTCGGTGGGCTTCGCCAGTCGCGGAGCGGGGTGTGTTTTCTCCGCATCGGTGGCGTGCCGCGTGTTTCGGCCGCCGGGGATGAGCCGGGCGGAGTTGAGGATGAAGGCGGATTCGCTGCCGACGTGGACGACCGCGGCCAGGACGGGCCCGAGGATCCCCAGGGCGGCGAGGACCATGCCGATGAGGTCGACCACGATGGTGCCGATGAAGTTGGCCAGGACGATTCGCCGGGCTCGGCGTGCGATGTGCAGGGTTCGGGTCAGGTCGGCCAGGTCCGCGGTGATCAGGACGACGTCGGCGGTCTCCCGGGCGATGTGGGTGCCCGTCCCCATCGCGATGCCGACGTCGGCCTCGGCCAAGGACGGTGCGTCGTTGACGCCGTCACCGACCATGGCCAGACGGTGCCCTTGGGCACGCAGCGCCTGGACGCAGTCGACCTTGTCCGCAGGCAGCAACTCTGCGTGAACGTCGCGAATGCCCACGTGTTGGGCGACGGTCTGCGCGGCCGCACTGTTGTCGCCGGTGATCATCACGACCCGGAGGCCGAGCCGGTGCAGGTCGGCCACGCACTGGCACGCTGAGTCGCGGACGGTGTCCGAGACCAGGATGGAGCCGGCATAACGGTCGCCGATCGCGACGTGAACGGCGCTCGGGCCGCCACCGATCGTCCTCACTGCGGGTCCGGCTTCCGGGACGAGCCGGGTGTTGCCCACCCGCACGCTCTCCTCACCCACACGTCCCGTGACCCCATACCCGGGCTGGTAGTCGAAGCTGGCCGCGTGGTGGATGGGCACATTGTGCTCGGCGGCGTGGTCGAGGACCGCTCTGCCGATGGGGTGCTCGGAGTACCACTCGGCGCCGCCGGCCGCTGCCAGCAGCTCAGCTGCGGTGATGCCGGGTGCGGGGCGGACGTCGGTGACCCGATGCGCACCGGTGGTCAGGGTGCCGGTCTTGTCGAAGACCACCGTGTCGATCGTGGACAGCCGCTCGAGGTAGGTACCGGCCTTGATGAAGGCCCCGCTCCGGGCCGACCGGCCGATCGCGGCCAACGAGGCCAGTGGCGTACCGGCAGCGATCCCACAGGCACCGGCGACCACGACCACCGAGATTGTCGCCCGCAGGTCCCGCGTGACCACGAAGGTGGCCGCGGCGCCGATGAGCGCCAGGTAGACCAGCCAAGCGGCGAAACGGTCCGCCCACCGCTGGGCCGGAGGCCGGGACGACTGGGCCGCACGGACGGTCTCGACGATCTGGCCGTACGAGGACTCTGCGCCCACCCGCTCTGCTCGGATCTGCAACGCCCCGAACTGATTGACCGACCCGGCATACACCGAGGAGCCCGGCTGGACGTCCACCGGCATCGACTCACCCGTGATCCGCGACTGGTCCAAGCTGGACTGCCCGGCCACCACGGTGCCATCCACCGGGACGCTCCCGCCGGGAGAGATGACCACGACCTGGTCCGGCACCACCGAGGACAACGGCACCGACGTCACCGACGACCCGGCGCGCAGCTGCACCGTCGATGGCAGGAAGGCCATCAGGTCAGTGAGCGCGTCCCGGCCGCGATCCAGGGACAGGTCCTCCAAGATCTCTGCGGCCAGGACGAACGCGGTGATCGCCAACGCGGTCACCCACGCGCCGATGGCCGCGGCAGCCGCGATGGCGACGAGCATCGAGGACTCCATGCTCATCCGGCGTTCCCGAACGTCCTCCCATGCCTCGGCCATGATCGGCCAGCACCCCACCAACAACCCGACCACCGCTGTCGTGGCCAGCAGCGGCCGGGGCGCACCGACGGCGTACAGGGCCCCGACCCCCGCGGCGAACAGCGCCACCACCGCGGTGCGCGCCAGATCCCGCCGGTCGACGCGGCCCCACACTCCGCGCGTGCCCGCCTGCCCGGGCAGGGTCGCTGTCGGGGTCGCCGCCCGGGTGTCGCAGTCCGCCCCGGTCATCAGCAATCACCCGTGACGACTGGACGGCGCATGCTCGTGAACACCCGGCCACGATAACAGCACACATGAAAAGGTATTCACACCTTCTGGGTTGGTACCCTACGGCCATGGGTCACGGTGTAGGCGGCACGATCGGACCGGCCGTGCTCGACGCGTCCACCGCGCGCACCGTGGCCGACACCCTGCAGGCGCTCACCACCCCCAGTCGACTGCTGATCCTCGCCCGGCTGCGCCAGGGGCCGGCAAGCGTCGGCGTGCTTGCCGAGGCGGTCGGGATGGAGCAGTCGGCGGTCTCCCACCAACTCAGGTTGCTGCGCCACCTCGGCCTGGTCGAAGGCGAGCGGCACGGTCGCAGCATCACCTACAGCTTGTATGACGATCACGTCGCCCAGCTGCTCGACCAAGCGGTCTACCACACCGAGCACCTGCGGCTGGGCGCACGCGACCTGCCCGAACAGACCGGCTGAAGCTGTCCCGAGCGGGGTCACTCCCGCGGTTGACGTTCGATGATCTCCGTGACACCGGACGGGAATCGGTGGAGCTCCTGTGGCCAGTCCAACGCAACGGCCAGTCGACCCGCCCAGTAGCTCGCGTTCTCGTCGTCGGGAACATCCACCACGGTGAATCCGCCCAGGTGCTCCTTGGTCTCGACGTACGGACCGTCGGTGAAGACCGGCTGTCCGTCCTTGTTGACGACGCTGCAGACCACCGTCGAGGCGTCGATCCCACCGTCTGCGAACACGAAGACTCCAGCCGCCTTCATCTCCTCCAGCACGGATTGCGAGGCCGCGCTCTTGGTGCGTAGGTCGTCCGGGGTCTGCTCGGGCACCCACTCGTCGTTGAACGCGATCAGATACTTCGGCACGGTCGTCTCCTCTCCCATCGGGACGAGGCCATCTCATGGCTCTCGAACGCGGAGGCTCTGGACAGCCGCCGCTCACCCACTCCACGAACGGCAGCGCTCAGATACGACACCATCCGAGAGATCAACGCTCCCGACTGCATCATTCCGCCGTGGGTAGGGTCGGATGGTTGGTGGGGTAGAGCCCGATCGCGAATCCGTACATGGTGTCGCCAGATCGCGGCAGCCGGTCAAACTCGTCAATCAACTCGGCCATACTGTCCCAGAACAGGGCAGCCTGGTCCTTCGAGATGCGCGCATGTCGGATGAAGCCCCAAAGCTTCCCCTGCTCGAACGCGGTGGCGGACTCGCGAGCTGCTACCTCGAAGTCGTTGAAGTCTGTCGGCATCTGTTCACCGGCGGCCGGCGGCTCTGCCGCCACGTGGAACATGCGAGCCGTGCGTCCGTAGAAGCGCTCCTCGATGGCCCGCACCCTCCGCGTGCGCACGACCCTGAGCAGGCCGTTGCGGGTGAGCACTTCCACGTGGTGCGCGACCGTGCTCTTGGGGCGTTCGAGTGCCGCGGCGAGCTCAGTCACGGTCGCGGCCCGTTCGTGGAGGAGCTGCAGGATCATCGTGCGCAGCGGGTGCCCGATGGCCTTCACCTGATCCGGTCTGGTCAGCGCCATCCGATCGGCCAGCTCGTAGTCCGGAGGGTTGTCTGCCATGGGCCAATAGACTAGCGTCGCAGAACGTTCCAAAAAATCCGATCGTTTGTGAAGGGGTTCAACACCGTGGCTGACGTGCTGCTGTACCACCACATCCAAGGCCTGACTGACGGAGTCCGGGACTTCGCCGACAGCCTCCGCGAGGACGGGCACACCGTGCACACGCCGGACCTGTTCGAGGGCCGCACGTTCTCCAGCATCGAGGAGGGTTTCGGATTCGCTCGCGAGTTCGGTTTCGACGCGATCCGGGAGAGTGGCGCCGCCGTGGCCGACGAGCTCGGGCCAGGGCTCGTCTATGGCGGGTTCTCCTTCGGCGTGACGATCGCCCAACGGCTGGCCCAGACTCGGCCCCATGCTCGCGGGGCACTGCTCGTGTACTCCTGCCTGCCGGTCTCGGAGTTCGGGGAGAGGTGGCCCGACGGGGTGCCGCTGCAGATCCACGGCAAGGAGGGCGACGAGTTCTTCGAGGAGGACCTACCGGCCGCGCGCGAGCTTGCCGGCTCCACCCCGGGCGCCGAGCTGTTCCTCTACCCCGGCGACCAACACCTCTTCGCCGACTCCTCCCTCCCCGCCTACGACCCGCAAGCTTCCTCGCTGCTCATGGAACGGGTCCGGGCCTTCCTCGCGCCCCTCTGACCGGCGGCCGGGTCGACCCCGCGGGCCATGGGCTCGTTCGTGGACACGGAGGTCACCAGCGTCCGGGCCGGCATACGCGTGACATCGATGACCGGCTCAGTCCCGGAAGGTCACAGGCGGGGCTGGCCGGGGTACCACGTCCAGCACGAGAACCTCGATCCATCACTTCTTCTGACGAGTCGGTCAGTATGCGCGCTGGCCCTGATGCTTCGGTGTCCCCGAGACTGGCCGGGTGAACGACTGGTACTGCCATCCCTCCGCGCGTCACTGGTGCTCCGAGCAGGCGGCAGCGTCCGCACGGTCCTTCCATGCCTCGCTTCCGGGGTATGCGCCCACACCGCTGGTCGGGCT
>NZ_DASSTI010000026.1:0-39153 GCF_035708005.1 Segeticoccus sp.
AGGGCGCCCAGCAGTGGAGCTATGGCAAGCGGGTGCAGTTCGCCAACGACCCGCTGAACCTGCTCGCGGTCGACGGGCCCACCAATGCGGCCAAGGGCGACGGTGACACCGCCACCTGGCTGCCACCGAACAAGACCTACCGCTGTGCCTACGTGGGCCGCCAGGTCGCGGTCAAGCACCGCTACGGGGTGTGGGTGACGGCCGCGGAGAAGTCCGCGATGGTGCGGGTGTTGTCGCGGTGTCCCGCGATGCGACTGCCCACGGTCGGGCCGATTCCGCCCCGGCCAGTCATCCCGGCACCCACACACACCCCGCGGCCCGCGCACCCGACCCCGCAGCCGAGGCGCACCACGCCTCCCCCGCCCCCGCGGCCGAAGCCGACCCCGACACGCACCACCCCGCCGTCGGCAGCGCCGTACGAGGGTGTGGTCCACCCCGGCGCATTCTGCGCACCGGAGGGAGCCCGCGGTGTCACGACCAAGGGCACGCCGATGCGGTGCACCCGCAAGCCCGGCGAGGACCGGGCCCGCTGGCGTTCCAGCTGAGCTCTCGTGTCTGCGGGCCCTGCGTGGGCGCCACGCGTTCAGCCGGCCCAGTCGCGTCTGAGCAGGCCGTACACAGATGAGTCGGACACGTCCCCGTTGACGATGCAGTCCTCGCGCAACGTCCCCTCGAGGACGAAGCCGAGCTTCTCCAGCACGCGGGCCGAGGCCACGTTGCGCGTGTCGGTCTCGGCCTGAACTCGATTGAGGTCGAGCGTGTCGAAGGCCCATCGGAGCAGGGCACGCGCAGCTTCCGTCGCATAGCCGTGCCCCCACATCGTGTCGTGAAGGCAACAGCCCAGTGAAGCGCTTCGGAATTCAGGGTTCCAACTGTTCACGGTGCACCAGCCGACGAACGCCTGGTCACGGACGCGATCGATCGCCAGGCGGGCACCGCTGCCCTCCTCCGCCAGCTGCTGGCACCGGGCCAGGAAGCGCTCGACCGGTGCCCGATCCACCCACGGCGGAGAGTCCCAATAGCGCAGCGCGTGCGCGTTGCTCTGCAAGGCAAAGAGCTCCTCGGCATCGGTGTCGGCAAAAGGCCGCAGGAGCAGGCGCTCGGTCTCCAAGGTCGGGGTCGGGAGAATCACGTTGACCACCGTTCCATGGAAGTCCACGCACCCGCCATCGATTACTCGGCGGACCTGCCTCAACGCGGCCTCGCCGGGCCCTCAGCGGAAACAGTTGCGGCGTGTCAACCGCGTCAGACGTTGAACCGGAACTCCACCACGTCGCCATCGGCCATGACGTAGTCCTTGCCCTCCATGCGCACCTTGCCACGGGCCCGCGCCTCGGCCATCGAGCCGGCGTCGACCAAGTCGTCGTAGGAGACGACCTCGGCCTTGATGAAGCCCTTCTGGAAGTCGGTGTGGATCACCCCCGCGGCTTGCGGCGCAGTCCAGCCCTTGTGGATCGTCCAGGCCCGCGACTCCTTCGGACCCGCCGTCAGGTAGGTCTGCAGACCCAGCGTGTGAAAGCCCTTGCGCGCCAACTGGTTCAGACCGGACTCCTGAATCCCCACGGTCTCCAGCAGCTCCAGCGCCTCGTCCTCGTCGAGCTCGGCCAGATCGGCCTCCACCTTGGCGTCGAGGAAGATCGCGTCTGCCGGGGCGGCGAGCTCCTGCAGTTCGGCCTGCAGCGCCCCGTCGGTCACCTGCTCCTCGTCGATGTTGAACACGTAGAGGAACGGCTTGGTCGTCAGCAGCGACAGCTCGCGGATCGCGGCGACGTCGACCCCGGCGGCCGCGCCCCGGGCATACAGGGTCTCTCCCTGCTCGAGCACGCTCTGGGCGGCGAGTGCAGAGTCGAGCACGGCCTTGTCGGTCTTCTTGCCCTTGACCTCCTTGTCGAGGCGCGGGATCGCCTTCTCCAACGTCTGCAGGTCGGCGAGGATGAGCTCCGTGTTGATCGTCTCGATGTCCCCGCTCGGGCTGATCTTGCCCTCCACGTGCGCGACGTCGTCGTCATGGAAGACCCGGATCACCTGGCAGATCGCGTCGGCCTCACGGATGTTGGCGAGGAACTTGTTGCCCAGCCCCTCCCCCTCGGAGGCCCCGCGCACGATGCCGGCGATGTCGACGAAGGACACCGTGGCCGGCACGACCTTCTCGCTGGAGAACAGCTTCGCCAGCACCTCGAGCCGGTCGTCGGGAAGCGGCACCACGCCCACGTTGGGCTCGATCGTGGCGAACGGGTAGTTCGCTGCGAGGACGCTGTTCTTGGTGAGCGCGTTGAACATCGTGCTCTTGCCGACGTTGGGGAGCCCGACGATGCCGATAGTGAGTGCCACGAGGTCAAGAGTCTAGTGAGCGGCGGCGCGCGGCCTGACTTCGGTGATCACGAAGCCGCTGCGCGGCAGGGTTGGAGCACGGCGAGGCGGGATCGAGAGGTCCTGGGGCGGCACGGCATACGTCACCTCGTGCACGAGCACGCGCAGGGCGGCGACCATGAGGCGGATGGTGATCCACTCCCCGGCACAGCGGTGGTCCGTCCAGTGACCCCCACCCCCTTGGGGGACCATCTCGAAGGGGTCGAGCTCGCGGTCCACGAACCGGTCCGGCCGGAAGCGCTCCGGGTCGCCCCACACGCCCGGGTCGTGGTCGATGCCGTGGAGGTCCAGCAGCAGCCAGCGTCCGCGCGGGATCGGCTCGTCGCGCCAGGAGAGATCCGCGGCGGCGATCCCGGGCACCATGGGGAAGAAGCGCGCGTCCCGACGGACCTCCTGCACGAACCGCTCCAGCAACCCCGGGTCGTCGCTGGCCAGGATCCGGTCCCGCTCGGCGGGGTGGGTGTGCAGCACCTGCGCGGCCAGCACCACGAACCGTCCGACGGCGACGGTCGGCCGGACCACGTTGAGCAGCTCGACCGCCGCGTCGTGCAGGCTCAGCGGGGTGCCGTCCGCGTCCCGGTGCCGCGCGATGACCGCGAGCGCCGTGGCCTGCCCGTCCGGCGACTCGCCGCGGGCCCGTTCGCGCTCGATCAGCCCGGCGGCCCACTGCTCGGCACGTCCCCGCGCACGACGCCCCTGCCAGTGGCGCGGCCCGACCGCGGCGGGAGCGTCGATCATCGCGGCCATCCACCGGGTCAGCCGGCGCAGCTCCAGGGAGTCGAGCCGCACCCCGGACCATGCGCACACGGCATGGCACAGTGCCTCGTTCACCTCATCGAACAGCACGACGCGGGTGCGCCCCTCCCACGAGCGGGCCCGCTGCCGCCAGATCTCCAGGAAGCGCTGCTCGAGCCGGTCGAGTGCCTCCGGCGTCATCAGCGACATGAACATCGCCTTGCGGTGCCGGTGCGCCTCGCCGTCCAGGCCCTGCACGCCCCCACGACCGAACAGGGTGTCGAGCACCCGCCCGGGCGCCGCACCCTCCCGCACCACGTGGTCCTCGTCGTAGAAGAACCGTGCCGCCGCCGGTCCGGTCAGGCAGGTCACCGGGCGGCCCAGCAGCCGCGTGGTGAAGACGTCGCGCCGCACCCGGCGCGCCCGGGAGGAGATGAAGCCGTAGGGGTCGGCCAGCAGTCCCAGCGTGTCGTCGCGCCAGGCCACCTGGCCCTCCGTCCCCGACACGTGCACCTCCCGCTGGCGTCGTGGTCACCAGCCCCGACGGTATGCCGGGCACGCACCGTCCGCACGCCGTCGGGCTTGGCGCTGCCATTGGCTCGGCGGCGCGGCCTCACTCCACGAACTCGAACGCCGCTCCCACGGGCTGGTAGGTCGCGACCGGCCGCCGGTCACGAGTCACCGGGGGAAGGTCGTGCTCGACGGTCACGGCCGCCACGAGGCCGTCGTAAACCGCTAACGCTCGCCAGGTGTCAATCGACGGGCGGTGTCGGGGCCGACTGGCAGGGTGTGGGCCATGGATCTTCTGATCGCCGCCGTGGTGGGGCTCGTGGTGGGCGCGCTCGCCACGTGGGTGGTGTGCCGTGCGCTCACCGGATCGCACGAGGTCAGGCTGGCCGCCGAGCGAGACCTGCTCCGGCAACGGGTGCAGGACCTCGAGCGAGCGACCGACGACGAGGTGACGGTGGCCACCGCGCTGGTGCCGCTGCGCGAGGCGCTCACCCGGGTCGAGCGCCAGGTGGGGACGCTGGAGCGGGACCGGGCCGAGCAGTTCGGGCAGCTCGGCGAACGGCTCACCGAGGTGACCTCCGCGACGTCGGCGCTGCGCACCCAGACGGCCACGCTCGCGTCCTCGCTCAACTCGACGACCATCCGGGGGGCATGGGGCGAGGTACAGCTGCGCCGGGTGCTGGAGCACGCCGGCCTGCTGGCCCGCTGCGACTTCGACGAGCAGGTCAGCGCGGTGAGCGTCCACGACCAGGCGGTGCGCCCGGACGTGGTCGTGCGCCTGCCCGGCGGGAAGTGCCTGGTGGTCGACGCCAAGGCACCGATGACGGCGTTCCTGCAGGCCCAGGCCGACGGCGTGGAACCCGCCCGGCAGCAGGAGCTGCTTCGGGCCCACGCGACCTCCCTGCGGGGACACGTCGACACGCTGGCCGACAAGGCCTACTGGTCCGCGTTCAGCTCGACACCGGAGATGGTGGTCTGCTTCGTGCCCGGGGAGGCCATCCTCGCCACCGCCCTCGACGCCGACCCGAGCCTGTTCGACCACGCCATGTCCCGCAAGGTCGTGCTCGCCTCCCCCGCGACGCTACTGGCGATGCTGCGGTCCGTGGCGTTCACCTGGCAGCAGGAGGCGCTGACGGCCAACGCGCTGCAGCTGCTCGACCTCGGCAAGGAGCTGTACGCCCGGCTCGGCACCCTGGGCAAGCACGCCGCGCGGATGGGCGGCTCGCTCCGACGGTCGGTGGAGGCCTACAACCAGCTGGTGGGCGCCCTCGAGTCCCGGGTGCTCGTGACCGCCCGTCGGATGAACGAGCTCGAGCTCGAGCCTGAGGCGCTGGAGGCGGTCCCGCCGGTGGAGGTCGCCCCGCGGCCGTTGACGGCGGCCGAGCTGGTCGAGTCCGAGCTTGCCGGCGCGCTCGCGGACGTCGACCGCCCGGAGCTGCTCGAGGACGACCCCTCGCCAGACGTGCCGGTTCGGGAGACGGACCACCACGACGACCGACACACCGCCTGAGGCCCTGATGGACGAGCTCTGTGACCTTCCTGCCGTCGAGCAGGCCGCTCTCCTGCGGCGTGGGGCGGTCTCGGCACGGGAGCTGCTGCAACGGCACCTCGACCGGATCGAGCGGGTCAACCCCAAGGTCAACGCCATCCCGACGCTCGTGTCCGACGCGGCGCTCGACGCGGCCCGGGCAGCCGACGAGCGGCAGGCCAGCGGCCAGCGCCTGGGCCCCCTGCACGGCCTGCCCTTCGCGGTGAAGGACACCCACGAGACGCAGGGGATCCGCACCACCTGGGGCTCCCCACTCTTCGCCGACCACGTCCCCGAACGGGACGAGCTCGTCGTCGCGCGGATCCGCGCCGCGGGGGCGGTCATCCTCGGCAAGACGAACGTGCCGGAGTTCGCGGCCGGCTCCCACACCTTCAACCCGGTCTTCGGGACCACCCGGAATCCCTACGACCTGGACCGTTCCGCCGGCGGCTCGAGCGGTGGCGCCGCGGCGGCACTGGCCACCGGCATGACCGCCCTGGCCGAGGGCAGCGACATGGGCGGCTCCCTGCGCAACCCCGCCTCGTTCTGCAACGTCGTGGGCTTGCGGCCGTCCCCGGGCCGGGTCGCCACATGGCCCTCGCGAACCCCGTGGCAGACCATGTCGGTCCAGGGGCCGATGGGCCGCACCGTCACGGATGCCGCCCTGTTGCTCTCCGTGCTCGCCGGCCCCGACCCACGGGACCCCATCTCGCTCACCGAGCCGGGAGCGTCCTTCGCCGCTCCCCTGGACCGCGATCTCACCGGCCTGCGACTCGCCTGGTCCCCGGACCTCGGCGGCACCGTGCGGACCGCCAGCTGCGTCGTGGAGGCCCTCGCGCCGCAGGTCTCGGTGTTCACCGAGCTCGGCTGCCACGTGGAGGAGGCCAGCCCGGACTTCACCGACGCCGAGGAGGTGTTCCGCACCCTGCGCGCCTGGCAGTTCCTGCTCGCCTTCGGCCCGCTGGTCGAGGCGCACCCCGAGTCGGTCAAGGAGAGCATCCGGTGGAACGTGTCGGTGGGACGAGACCTCACCGGCGAGGACCTGGCCCGAGCCGAGGTCGCCCACGGGGCCCTGTTCCACCGGGTCCGGGAGTTCTTCGAGCACTACGACGCGCTGTTGCTCCCGGTGAGCCAGGTGGCCCCGTTCCCGGCAGAGCTGGAGTACCCGACCGAGATCGACGGCGAACCGCAGGCGACCTACCTGGACTGGATGCGCTCGGCATACTTCGTGTCGGCCACCGGCTGCCCGGCCCTCTCCGTGCCCGCGGCGTTCGCCCCCGACGGGCTTCCGATCGGGCTGCAGGTCGTGGGACCGCACCGGGCCGAGCGTCTCGTGCTGGAGATCGCCCACGCCTTCGAGCAGGCAACGTCGGCCAGCAAGCGTCGGCCGGTGCTGTGAGGGGCCTCAGTGCGCGGTGCCGGCGTCGTGCCGGACCGCGTCGGCGTCCCGGCCCTCCCGGGCCTTGATGTCGCGCCGCAGCTCCCGGGGCAGCGCGAACATGGTGCTCTCCTCGGCGGCGACGACCGGGTGCACGTCGCGGTAGCCGCGCTCGGCGAGGTGGTCCAGCACGTCCCGGACGAGCACCTCCGGCACGCTGGCGCCGCTGGTCACCCCGACGGTCTGCACGCCGTCGAACCAGGCGTCGTCGATCTCGTCGGCGTAGTCGACCAGGTGCCCCGCCTTCGCCCCCTGCTCGAGCGCAACCTCGACGAGGCGCACCGAGTTGGAGGAGTTCTGCGAGCCGACCACGATCATGAGGTCGGTCTCGGCCGCCATCTGACGCACCGCGAGCTGGCGGTTCTGGGTGGCGTAGCAGATGTCGTCGCTCGGCGGGTCCTGCAGCTTGGGGAACCGCTCCCGCAGCCGGCGGACGGTCTCCATCGTCTCGTCGACCGACAGCGTCGTCTGCGACAGCCACACCACCTTGTCGGGGTCGCGCACCTGCACCCGGTCGACCTCGTCCGGGCCACCAACCAGGGTGATGTGCTCGGGAGCCTCACCGGAGGTGCCGATGACCTCCTCGTGCCCCTCGTGGCCGATGAGCAGGATGTCGTACTCGTCGTCGGCGAATCGCACCGCCTCGCGGTGCACCTTGGTCACGAGCGGGCAGGTCGCATCGATCGTGCGCAGCGACAGCGCCTTGGCCTCGTCGTGCACCACCGGCGCCACGCCGTGCGCGGAGAACACCACCGTCGCGCCCTCGGGCACCTCGTCGGTCTCGTCGACGAACACCGCCCCGCGCTTCTCGAGGGTGGCCACCACGTGCTTGTTGTGCACGATCTGCTTGCGCACGTAGACCGGCGGCCCGTAGAGGTCGAGCGCCTTCTCGACGGTCACGACCGCGCGGTCGACGCCGGCGCAGTACCCCCTCGGCGCGGCCAGCAGCACGCGCTTCGTCCCTGTCGTCGTCGCAGCAGTCACGCCCCCATGGTAGGTGGCCGCCCCGGCCCCGCGACCCGCCCGCACGCTCCGCGCCCAAGGACTGTTGCTGGGAGTTGGCGATTCCGGACTCGCGAACCGCCAGCAACAGTCGTGTCCACACGCCCGCCCGCCCGGTATGCCGGAGCTCACGTGGGTGCCCACGTCTAGTCTGGCGCCGTGACCAGCCCCGCAGGACGCGTCCCCGCCGGGCCGAACGGTGTCGCCGGTCAGCCGGCCGCCGGCGCCAACGGCCGCAGCACGGCGCTGCCGGAGAAGGCTGCCGACACGACGGCGGAGCACCCGTGGCCGGTGCGCACGCTCAGCATGAAGATCGCCGGCTACGTCGAGAAGATGTCGCCGCTGTGGGTCGAGGGCCAGGTGGTCCAGCTCAACCGGCGTCCCGGCTCGCCGACCTGCTACCTCACGCTGCGCGACACCGATGTGGACATGTCCCTGTCGATCGTGGTGCCCGCGACCACGCTCGATGCGATGCCGACCCCCGTCTCCGAGGGCGGCCGGGTGGTGGTCCACGCCAAGCCGGTCTTCTGGACCAAGCGGGGCACCCTGCACCTGGACGCCCGGCAGGTGCGCCAGGTGGGGGTCGGTGAGCTGCTCGCCCGACTCGAGCAGCTCAAGGGCGTGCTGCGCGCGGAGGGGCTCTTCGACCGGGACCGCAAGCGGCCGCTGCCCTTCCTGCCCCGCCGGGTCGGCCTCATCTGCGGGCGGGCCAGCGCCGCCGAACGCGACGTGGTCGAGAACGCCCGACGGCGGTGGCCCACCGTCGACTTCGAGATCCGCGAGGTCGCCGTCCAAGGACCCTCGGCCGTGACCGAGGTCAGCGAGGCGCTGCGCGCGCTGGACCTGGACCGCAGCGTGGACGTCATCGTCATCGCGCGCGGCGGTGGCTCATTCGAGGACCTGCTCGCGTTCAGCAACGAGTCGTTGGTGCGCGCCGTGGCGGTCGCGGTGACGCCCGTGGTGAGCGCGATCGGGCACGACGTCGACACCCCGCTGCTCGACTTCGTCGCCGACGTGCGGGCCTCCACCCCCACCGACGCGGCCAAGCTCATCGTCCCCGACCTGGAGGAGCAGCGCTCCGGCCTGCAGGCCACGGTGGCGCGCGGCCGCCGCTGCGTGGCCCAGCGTCTCGGGCACGAGCGCCAGCTCCTGGACAGCCTGTGCAGCCGCCCCGTGCTCGCCGAGCCGACCACCATGGTCACCACCCGCCGGGAGGAACTCGACCGGCTGACCCAGCGGGCCCGGCAGCGGGTCCTGGCGCGCATCCACCGCGAGCAGGACCGGGTGGCCCACCTGCGCACCCAGGTGCTGGCGCTGTCGCCGCAGCAGACCCTGGAGCGGGGCTACGCGGTGGTCCAGCACGCCGACGGCCGGGTGGTCATGGACCGCGCGGACGTCGACGTCGAGGAGCTGCTGCGGGTGCGGGTCGCCCGCGGCGACTTCGCCGTCCGCCCGGTCACCGAACGTGCCCCCTCCGGCGGAGCCGGTTCCCGCTCGCGACGGACCGCCCGGCGGTGACGCCTCGTTAGGGTGGGCAGCATGGCAGCCGACGACAAGACCCCCGCCGAGGCGGCCGTGCCGGGTCGCACGGACACCTCCGACGTGACCGAGCTCGGCTACGAGGAGGCCCGCGACGAGCTCGTCGCCATCGTCGCGCGGCTCGAGGGCGGCCAGCTCGAGCTCGAGGAGAGCATGCGCCTGTGGGAGCGCGGGGAGGCCCTCGCCGCCCACTGCGGGACGTGGCTGGACCGCGCCGAGGAACGGCTCGAGGCGGCCGCGGAGCGCCGCGCCGACAACTGACTCACCGCACCGACTGCGGACGTGAAGTGGGCGGGCACAGCCAGTGGGGATCAGTCCGCGGACGGTCAGCCCGCGGACGCCCGGCTGGAGGCGCTGAGCGGCTGGAGGCGTCCGGCGAAGCGCGCGAGGTCGGCATACGTGCCGTTGCCGGCGACCACGACGGTCAGGCCCTTTCCGCCGCGCAGCACCAGGCTGTGGGTGGTCACCCCGTGCTCATCGGTGGCGGTGCGCTTCTGCCACGCCTCCCCCTCGACCGTGACGGTGCCGGGGTGGGTGGCCGAGCCGGCCTTGACCTCCAGCCAGTGGGCGGTGGCGTGCGTGGTCTCCTCGAGCCCGACATAGCTGTTCTCATCCCGCGAGAGGTAGCCGGCGTGGAAGGTCTGCAGGCTGTCCGGACCGGGACCGAACCGGACGCTCGTGGCGCGCCACCCCTTCGGTAGCGACGCCGGCATACGCAGGTCCCAGCCCTGCTGTTGGCGGACCTGCTTGGCCGAGGCCATCGCGTCCACGGACTGCGGGGGGTTGCCGTTCGGGCGGGGCACGAACGCGACCCACACCGCAACGAACGCCAGCACCACGATCATCGAGATGAGCAGGCTGCGGGCCGTACCCATGCGACGACGAGGAGCGGGAGGCTGCTGCACCGGACCATCCTCCCCGACGCAACGGGTGCGATCGGCACCACCCCCGATAGAGTCGGAAGCACCGTCACCCCCGGACCGGAGGTACCTGTATGTCGCCAGAGCAGCCCACCGCCGACCGGACGCGCGAGGCGCCCGACCGCAACCTCGCGCTCGAGCTCGTCCGCGTGACGGAGGCCGCCGCCATGGCCGGCGGCCGCTGGGTGGGCCGTGGTGACAAGAACGGCGCCGACGGCGCGGCCGTCGAGGCGATGCGGTCGCTCATCTCCACCGTGAGCATGGACGGGGTCGTCGTCATCGGCGAGGGCGAGAAGGACGAGGCGCCCATGCTGTTCAACGGCGAGAAGGTCGGCGACGGCACCGGTCCGCAGGTCGACGTGGCCGTCGACCCGATCGACGGCACCACCCTGACCGCCAAGGGCATGAGCAACGCCGTGTCCGTGCTCGCCGTGGCCGAGCGCGGCATGATGTACGACCCGAGCGCCGTGTTCTACATGGACAAGCTCGCCACCGGCCCCGAGGCCGCCGACGTGGTCGACATCCGGCTCCCGGTGGCCGAGAACATCCGCCGGGTGGCGCGCGCCAAGCACGACTCCCCCTCCGACGTCACCGTGGTCATGCTGGACCGGCCGCGGCACGAGCAGCTCGCCCAGCAGGTCCGCGAGACCGGGGCCCGGCTGCGGTTCATCTCCGACGGCGACGTGGCCGGCGCCATCATGGCGGCCCGCGAGGACACCGGCGTCGACCTGCTGCTCGGCGTCGGCGGGACCCCCGAGGGCATCATCGCCGCCTGCGCCATCAAGTGCCTCGGCGGCGTCCTCCAGGGCCGCCTGTGGCCCACCGACGACGCCGAGCGCCAGAAGGCGCTCGACGCGGGCCTCGACCTCGAGGCCGTCCTCTCCACCGACGACCTCGTCCGCGGTGAGAACTGCTTCTTCGTCGCCACCGGCATCACCGACGGCGAGCTGCTGCGCGGGGTGCGCTACCGCGGCGGCGGCGCGGTGACGCACTCCCTGGTGATGCGCTCCAAGAGCGGGACCATCCGCGTCATCGAGGCCCACCACCAGCTGCGCAAGCTCAGCGCCTACTCGGCGGTGGACTTCGTGCAGCGGCCACCGGTGCTCTGAGGCAGGCCGGCACGGTGTCCGCCGACAACCCCACCTGCCCTGCGGCCGCGTCCCCCGAGGGGAAGCCCGCGGCCACCCCTGTCCTCGTCGTCGGCGAGGCCTTGATCGACATCGTCCGCACCCGGGCCGGCGAGGTCGTCGAACACGTCGGGGGCAGTCCCGCCAACGTCGCGGTCGGCCTGGCCCGGCTCGGCCACGACGCCACCCTCGCCACCCACCTGGCCCGGGACCGGCACGGCGAGATGATCACCACGCACCTGCGCGAGCAGGGGGTGCACCTGGTCGGCGAGCCGTCCGCGCCCAGCACCCCGACCGCCGCGGCCACGCTCGACGACCAGGGCGGCGCGACCTATGACTTCGACCTCACGTGGGACGTGCCCTCCGGCGTGGACGTCGCCGACTTCGGCCACCTGCACATCGGCTCCATCGGCGCGATCCTCCAGCCCGGCGCCGCCGCGGTGCTGGCCCTGGCGGAGCGGGCCCGACGGACCGGCACGGTCTCCTACGATCCCAACGCGCGCCCCACGCTCATGGGCGAGCCCGCGGAGGTGCGGGCCCAGGTCGAGCAGCTCGTGGGCCTCGCCGACGTGGTGAAGGCCAGCGACGAGGACCTCGAGTGGCTGTATGCCGGAGCTCCCGTCGAGGAGGTCCTCCAGCTGTGGGGGCGGCTGGGTCCGTCGCTGCTGGTGGTCACCCGCGGCGGGGAGGGCGCCCTGGTGTCCGTCCCCGGCGGTGACGAGCACGCGGAGGTTCCCGCGCCCGCCGTCGAGGTCGTCGACACGGTCGGGGCGGGCGACTCCTTCATGGCCGGGTTGCTGTCCGCCCTGCTCGACGCGGACCTGCTGGGCGCGGTCGACGGCGTCGAGGTCGACTCGCGCGGAGCACGGGAGCGGCTGCGCCGGGCGCGGTCCGCCGGCCTGCGCCCGGCCGTCGACCGGGCGCTCGCCTGCGCCGCCATCACCGTCTCCCGGGCCGGCGCCAACCCGCCGCGACGGGAGGAGCTGGCCGACGCCGTCGACAGGAGTGCTGCCCGCCGGTGATGAGACTCGCCCGGAAGCGGCATCCGGTCAGGTGCGCGGACGGCATACTCACGAGCCATGAGCCGGCGGTCGATCCTCGTCCTCGCACTGGGGCTGACCACCGTGCTCATTGCCGTGCTGGTCGGCGGGTGGCTCGACCTGGGCCCGATGGCTGGACACGTGGGCGGAACGGTTCCCGGCGCTCCCGTACCCTGACCTCGCCGCGCAGGCTGGAGGGGCCGGCGGTCAGGCGTTGATCGTCGCGCTCGACTCCTCACCGGTGCCAGCGCCCGTGTCGCGCAGCTTGCTGCGCTCGAGCGCCCGCTTGCGGTCCGCCTCGCTCTCCGCGGCGATCCGGCCGGCCTCCTGCTCGTCCCGGGTCAGGCACACCCCGGTCTCCGGGTCGAAGACGTGCATCGTGGACGGGTCGAAGAGCAGCTCGGCCTCATCACCCTCGCGGATGCGGGAGCGGGCGTCGAGGTTGACCACCAGCTGGGTGCGCATGCCCTCCCCGTCGAGGTCACGGTCGAGCTCCTCGAGCTTGGCCTGCACCGCCGGCTCGGCCTCGAACGGGATGTAGGCGTACTGCTCGTTGCCCAGCCACTCGGTCACGTCGACGGGGGCGTGGAAGCGGACGGCGTCCTGCGGCGCGCTGTCGTGCAGGCTGGCGTCCTTGAAGTGCTCCGGCCGGACGCCCACGATCACGAGCTCCTTGCCGGCGATCTTCTCGGCCAGCGAGCTCGGCACCGGCACGTCGACCAAGGGCAGCCGCAGGGTGGAGCCGTCCACCCGCGCCGGCAGGAAGTTCATCGGCGGGGAGCCGATGAATCCGGCTACGAAGAGGTTGACCGGTTGCTCGTAGAGCTCCCGCGGCGACGCGCACTGCTGCAGGACGCCCTTCTTGAGCACGGCGACCCTGTCGCCGAGGGTCATGGCCTCGGTCTGGTCGTGGGTGACGTAGACCGTCGTCACCCCGAGGCGGCGCTGCATGCGGGCGATCTCGGTGCGCATCTGCCCGCGGAGCTTGGCGTCGAGGTTCGACAGCGGCTCGTCGAAGAGGAACGCGTCGGCGTCACGGACGATGGCCCGGCCCATGGCCACGCGCTGCCGCTGGCCGCCGGAGAGGTTCGCCGGCTTGCGCTGGAGGTGCTCCGAGAGCTCCAGCATGTCGGCGGCGCTGTTGACCTTGCGCCGGATCTCCTGCTCGTCGTGGTGGCCCTTCTGCAGCCGCAGCGGGAAGGCGATGTTCTCGAAGACCGACAGGTGCGGGTAGAGCGCGTAGTTCTGGAACACCATGGCGAGGTTCCGGTCGCGTGGCGCGAGCTCGTTGACCCGCTTGCCGTTGATCTTCAGGTCGCCGCTGGTGATGTCCTCCAGCCCGACGATCATCCGCAGCAGCGTCGACTTCCCGCAGCCGGACGGCCCCACGAGGATCATGAACTCCCCGTCGGCGATGTCGAGCGAGACGTCATTCACGGCGGGAAAGCCGTCGCCGTACTTCTTCACGAGGTGGTCGAGCACGATCTCAGCCATGTCTCATGTCTCCTTCGTTGTCTGCCGAGCAGCAGCCATTTGACATTGTCAGCCCTTGACGGCACCGGAGGTGAGTCCGGCGACGATCCGCCGCTGGAAGACCAGGACGAGGATCACCACCGGGATGGTGACGACAACGGCGGCGGCACAGATCGCGCCGGTGGGTTGGGTGAACTGACTCGCGCCGGTGAAGAACGCGAGTGCCGCAGGCACGGTGCGCGCGTTCTCGGAGGTCAGGTTGAGCGAGAAGACGAAGTCGTTCCACGCGGTGAAGAACGCGATGATGGCGGTGGTGAACACGCCCGGCGCGGCGAGCGGCACGATCACCTTGCGGAACGCCTGCCAGGTCGTGGCCCCGTCGACCTGGGCCGCCTGCTCCATCTCCCACGGAATCTGCTGGAAGAAGGCCGAGAGGATCCAGATCGACAGCGGCACGGTGAGTGCGAGGTAGGGGATGATCAGGCCGGGGATGGTGTCGAACAAGCCGATCTGCCGCCAGAGGTTGAACAGCGGCGTCACCATCGCGATGACCGGGAAGAAGGACACCCCGAGTGCGGTGGTGAGGATGAGCTTCTTGCCCGGGAAGTTCAGCCGGGCGATGGCGTAGGCGCAGAACGTGGCGAGCACGACGCTGATGACCGTCGCGGACACGCAGACGATGACCGAGTGGGCCAGGGCGGGCAGGAACAGGTTCCTGGCCCCGCCGGTGAAGATCAGCTGGTAGTTCTCCCAGGTCATGTGCTTGGGCCAGAAGTTGCCGAACAGCTTCTGGGTGGGGTCGCCCAGCGCCTCGGTGGAGGTGAGCGACTCCGCGAGGATCCAGACGAGGGGGATGCACGTCCAGATGATGATCGGGATCGCGGCGATGGCCAGCCAGTTGCGGGTCCGGTCGCTGGTGTTGGTCTCCATGGCTACTTGTTGCCCCCTGTCAGGTCGACCTTGAATCCTCTGACGAAGATCGCCGCCACGATGAGGACGATGACGAACAGGATCACGGACAGGGCCGATCCCATGCCGATCTCGACTCTCGTGATGGTCTCGTTGGACACCAGCATCGACAGCGACATCGTCTCGTTGGCGCCGCCGGTCATGACGTAGGGGTTGTCGTAGATGCGGATCGCATCGAGGGTGCGGAACAGGACGGCCACCATGAGTGCGGCCTTCATGTTGGGCAGGATGACCTTGTAGAGCCGCTGGAACCACGTGGCGCCGTCGACCTGCGCCGCCTCCTCCATGGAGCTGTCCACCTGCGCCAGGCCGGCCAGCAACAGCAGGGACATGAACGGCGTGGTCTTCCAGATCTCCGAGAGGCAGATGATCAGCAGCGAGGTCCAACGGCCGCCGAACCAGTTGAAGTCCAGTGGGAAGCCGCCGGCGGAGATGAAGTGGAGCCAGTAGTTGAAGAACCCGGTGTCGACCTCGGCGGCGTAGCGCCAGGAGAAGGCCGAGACCACGGTGATGATCGAGTAGGGGATGAGCACGATCGTGCGCAGCGTCTTGCGCGGGATGACGATCTTGTGCATCACCAACGCCAGCGCGAAGCCGATGACGAGCTCGAAGACCAGCGTGAAGCCCACGATGACGAACGTCGTCACCATGGTCTGCCAGAACAGCGGGTCCGTGAACGCGGTGATGTAGTTCTGGATCCAGACGAACTTCTTGCCCGCCGGGTCGGTCAGCCGGTAGTTGAACAGCGACAGGTAGATCGAGTACACGATCGGCCACAGGGTCACGAACAACATGACGATGAAGGCGGGACCGGCCAGCTTCCAGCCGAGGGAACGCTCGGCCCGTGCCCGGTCCGACAGCACCGCCTTGGGCTTCTTCCGGGCCGGCGTCTCCCCGGCCCGCTCGACGACCTGCTGGGTCATAGCAGCGCCTTCCCGTTCAACACGTTGATGATGAACTCCTGTGCCTTCGCCGGCGTCTTCGGGGTGACGCTGCCGGGCGGGCTGAAGGTCTGCTGCAGCGCGGTGGACATGTCACCCCAGTACGGCGACAGCGGACGTGTCTTCGCCTCATCCAAGGAGGCGCGGATCAGGGCCGCCAGCCCGCCCGGGAACGCCTTCTTGACGGCCGGGTCGTTGAACGCCTGCTTGCGGCTCGCCGGGTTGCCGGTGGCCACCATGTAGTCGACCTGGTGCTTCTCGTTGGTGATGCAGGCCGCCGCGTCATAGGCGAGGTCGGGGTGCAGGCTGTTCTTGCCGACCGCGACCTCGATGCCACCGAACGGTGGCGCGGAGGGCTTGCCGGCGACAGTCTGCGGGTAGCGCGTGAAGCCGACGTCCTTCATCCACGGCACCTTCGCCGCCTTCAGCGCGGCGTAGACGTAGGGCCAGTTGACGAGGAAGCCGCCGCTGGGCCCTTGGAACAGGTTGAGCGACTGGGTCTCCTGCGAGGAGCCCATCGCGGGTCCCCCGACACCGGTGTCGGCGACCTTCCGGATGACCTCGGCGGCCTTCACCCCCGCCGGGCTGTCCAAGCCGAGCTTGAGGTTCTCGTACGTGGCGTTCGGGTTGTCCACGATGTGGCCGCCGGCCCCCTCGACGAGGGCGTTGATCCACACCGAGTAGCCCTCGTAGAGGGCCGCCTGCACGCCGATCGTCTTCTTGGTCTTCTGCGCGGCGTCGATGAGCTGCTGCCAGGTGACCGGCTTGCTCATGTCGAGGCCGGCCTTCTGGGCGACGCTCTTGCGGTACCACAGCACCTGGGTGTTGGCCCAGAACGGGACCGCGATGAGCTTGCCCTTGTACTTGGAGGCGTCCAGCGCCGACTGCACCCGGTCCTGGGTGAACTGCTGGGTCATGTTCTTCGGCACGGGAGCGAAGTAGCCCGCCGCCGCGAACTCCGTGATGAACGCCGGGTCGACGCTCATGATGTCCATGCTGGAGTCCCCGGCGGCCAGCCGGCGCAGCAGCTGGGTGCGCTGGTCGCTCGCGCTGTTGGGCAGCAGTTCGAACTTGATGCGGTAGCGCCCCTGCGCCGCCTGCGTGCACTCCGCGGCGATCTGCGCCTGACCGCCGCCGTGCGGGTTGGAGCCGCCACCGTCGGGGTTGATGTACCACGTGAGCGTCGGGGTGCCGCCCGCCGCGTTCGCCCCTCCCCCGCACGCCGTCAGGGTTCCGGCCGCCATACCGGCCACCGCGACGGCACCGAGAACTCGGAGCCGAGCCGAAGGTCTGCGCATGATCTGCCCTTTCGACGTCCGGATCAGGACACCGTTCTACCGGTCCTGCGTGACTTACGCCACTATCCGCGCCCAACTACTCTGGGCGGGTCGACCCCGCCTGCTCCCGCGGGCCGGGGAGCCATCCTTTGTGTCCCGACCAGTCGTGAGGAGCGCCCGGTGCCGGAGTTCGTCTACGAGGACATGCTGCCCACCGGGCCCGACCGGACGCCCTACCGCCGGCTCACCACGGAGGGGGTCCGCACCGTGGCGGGGCCCGGGGGGCGGACCTTCCTCCAGGTCGACCCGGAGGCGCTGCGGCTGCTGACGGAGACCGCGATGCACGACATCGCCCACTACTTGCGGCCCGCGCACCTCACCCAGCTCCGCACGATCCTCGAGGACCCGGAGGCGAGCAACAACGACAAGTTCGTCGCCCTGGACCTGTTGAAGAACGCGGGCATCGCGGCCGGCGGGGTGCTGCCGATGTGCCAGGACACCGGCACGGCGATCATCATGGGCAAGCGCGGACAGCACGTGCTGACCCCTCCCGGTGCGGACGAGCCCGCGATCGCGCGAGGCGTCTTCGACGCCTACACGCGGCTCAACCTGCGCTACTCGCAAATGGCCCCGCTGACGATGTTCGAGGAGCAGAACACCGGTTCCAACCTCCCAGCGCAGATCGAGCTGTATGCCGACACGCACGCTGGCAGCGAGACGGCATACCGCTTCCTGTTCATGGCCAAGGGCGGGGGCTCGGCGAACAAGTCCTTCCTGTTCCAGGAGACCAAGGCGATCCTGTCGCCGGACCGGCTGCTGGCGTTCCTCGACGAGAAGCTGCGCGGGCTCGGCACCGCGGCCTGCCCGCCGTACCACCTGGCCGTCGTCATCGGTGGCACCTCGGCCGAGTTCGCCCTGAAGACAGCCAAGTACGCGAGCGCGAAGTACCTCGACGAGCTGCCGCGGCAGGGGGCGCCCTCGGCGCACGCGTTCCGCGACGTCGAGCTCGAGCAGCGGGTCCACGAGCTCACCCAGCAGTTCGGGATCGGCGCCCAGTTCGGCGGCAAGTACTTCTGCCACGACGTGCGGGTCGTGCGCCTCCCCCGCCACGGCGCCTCCCTGCCCGTCGCCATCGCCGTCTCCTGCTCGGCCGACCGCCAGGCGCTGGGCAAGATCACCGCCGAGGGCGTGTTCCTGGAGCAGCTCGAGACCGACCCGGCCCGGTTCCTGCCGGACACCACCGCTGCCGACCTCGTGCCCGGGGGCGACGAGGCCGTGGGCGCCGGCTCCACCGGGCGCGGCGCCGTGGTGAAGATCGACCTCAACCAGCCGATGGACGAAATCCGCGCCGAGCTGTCCAAGCACCCCGTCAAGACCCGGCTGTCGCTGACCGGGCCGCTCGTGGTGGCCCGCGACATCGCCCACGCCAAGATCAAGGAGCGCCTCGACGCCGGCGAGCAGATGCCCGCCTACCTGCAGGAGCACGCGGTCTACTACGCGGGGCCGGCCAAGACCCCGGAAGGCTACGCGAGCGGGTCGTTCGGCCCGACCACGGCGGGGCGGATGGACTCCTACGTCGACCAGTTCCAGGCCGCGGGTGGCTCGATGGTGATGCTGGCCAAGGGCAACCGCTCCGCGCAGGTGACCAGGGCCTGTGCCGACCACGGCGGCTTCTACCTCGGCTCGATCGGCGGCCCGGCCGCCCGGCTCGCCCAGGACTGCATCAAGTCCGTGGAGGTGCTGGAGTACCCGGAGCTCGGTATGGAGGCGATCTGGAAGATCGAGGTGGAGGACTTCCCGGCGTTCATCGTCGTGGATGACAAGGGCAACGACTTCTTCGCGGCCACCGCCAAGCCGGTCGCGATGACCATCGGCACGAGAGAAGGACTGGAGTGACCCAGAAGATCGAGAACCCGACCAACTTCGACGACCTGCTCGAAAGCAACCGCCGCTACGCCGAAAACTTCCCCATGGCCGGCTTCGACGGCATCGCCCAGGCGGGGGTCGCCATCGTGACGTGCATGGACTCCCGGATCGACCCGCTCGGGATCGTCGGGCTGCAGCCCGGTGACGCCAAGATCTTCCGCAACCCGGGTGGCCGCGTGACCGACCAGGCACTCGAAGCGCTCGTCCTGTCGACCTACCTGCTGAACGTCAACCGGATCCTCGTCGTCCCGCACACCAAGTGCGCGATGGGCAAGAACACCGAGAACGAGTTGCGGGAGACGATCACCGGCCTCTCGGGTGTCGACGCGTCGTGGATGAGCTTCAGCGTGGTCGACGACCAGGAGCAGAAGCTGCGCGAGGACCTGGCCAAGGTGCGCAGCCACCCGCTCATCCCGGACGCCACGCTCGTCGGCGGGTTCGTCTACGACGTGGACTCGGGGCTGCTGCGCCAGGTGCTGTGAACCGGCAGCCGTACCCGCAGGACCGTCTGGCCGGGGCGTGAGTCGATGCTGATGCTGCCGCCGTGGCGTTCCTCGACGATGCGCCGGGCGATGTCGAGGCCGAGGCCACTGCCCTTGCCGACGTCCTTGGTGGTGTAGAAGGCCTCGAACGCCCGTGCCACGACCTCCGGCGGCATGCCGGGGCCGGTGTCGATGACCTCGACCACCACGTGCTGCCCGTCGGCGCGGGTCGTGACCCGCAGGGTGCCGGAGCGGTCCATCGCGTCCACCGCGTTGTCGATGAGGTTGGCCCACACCTGGTTGAGCTCGCCGGGGAACGCCTCGATCCGCGGAACGTCGGGCGAGTAGTCGCGCACGACGGTGACCCCGTCGCGCAGCTTGTGGCCCAGCATCACCAGGCTGCTGTCCAGCCCCTCGGTCACCTCCGTGAGCTGGATCGTGCCGCGGTCCATCTGCGAGTGCGACCGCACGGCCGCGACCAGCTCGGAGATGCGGCGGGTGGACTCCTTCACCTCGCCGAGCAGCGCCGACATCGACAGCGTGCTCGCCACCCAGCTCAGCCCCCACGGCAGGGCCCGGTCGTCGAGTTCACCAGCCGCCCGCTCACACCAGTCGACGTCCGCGCCGTGGGCCGCCAGCCGGGACGCCAGCTCCCACGGACGGTCGACGTCGTGGTCCTCCAGCCACGAGGTGAGCGCCTCCTCGAGGTCGGCCAGCTCCAAGGGGTCACGGGGCCCAGCCGACGCCTCGATCTCGCGGCGCAGCCCGGTGAGCGCCCGGAACTGCGCTGCGCTGATGTCCTCTCCGGCCAAGCCTTCGAGACTGGTGAGCAGCGCCCGGCTCGTCTCCTCGACGGCGTTCACCGCGCTGGCCGCAGCGGCCGCGGGGTTGTTGAGCTCGTGCGCCAGCCCGGCGGCCAGGGTGCCGAGCATGATGAGCGAGGCGTGCTGCCGCGCGGTCGACTCGATCGACTGGGCTGTGCCGTGCAGGCCCGCGACGAGGTGGACACCGAAGGGGAACCAGGCGTTGAGCAGCTCCCGGAGGGCCGGCGCCGGCACCTGCAGCACCCGCCCGGGCTTGGCCCCGATCCCGGTGGCGAGGTAGACGCCGTGATCGTTCCAGGCCCGGAATCCGCCGGCCCACCGGCCCGGCACGTCCAGCCGCCCGACCTCGACGTCCTCCCGCCCGACGTGGCGGCGCAGCTCGATGTCGCCCTCCACCAACAGCCACCAGTAGTCGGCGTGCTCGCCCTCGTGGAAGAGCTCGACGCCCGGCTCGATGGGCACGTCCGTGCCTGCGGCGGCGAGCTCACCGAGCTGGTCGGTGGTGAGGCCGTCGAACAGGTCCAGGGGCCGCAGGTCGTCGGCGCGCATCACGTCGTCGCCAGGTAACGGTGGATCAGGTAGACCGCCATCGCGCCCTCCCCGACGGCCGAGGCGACGCGCTTCATCGAGTCGAGCCGCACGTCGCCGGCGGCGAAGACGCCGGGGACACTGGTCTCCAGTGCGTACGGCGGCCGCGACAGCGACCAGGTCACGTGGCGTCCCGGGCCGAGCAGGTCCGGGCCGGTGACGACGAAGCCCTTTTCGTCGCGCACGATGTCGGCTCCGAGCCAGTCGGTCCGAGGCGAGGCGCCGATGAAGACGAACAGCCAGGTGGCCGAGACGTCCTCGGTGGTGCCGGACCGGCGGTCGGCGAGGGTGAGCCACTCCAGGTGGCCGTCGCCGCGGGCGCCCACCACCTCGGTGCGGCACCGCACCTCGATGTTGGGGGTGGAGCTGATCCGCTCGACCAGGTAGCGGGACATCGCCGCGTCGAGGGAGTCCCCGCGCACCAGCAGCACGACTCGCTTGGCGAAGACGGCCATGTTCAACGCCGCCTGCCCGGCCGAGTTGGCCGCCCCGACGAGATAGACGTCCTCGCCCTGGCACTGGCTCGCCTCGCTGGCGTTGGCGCCGTAGTAGACGCCGCGGCCGGTGAGCGCGTCCAGGCCGTCGCCCTGCAGCCGGCGGTACGACACCCCGCTGGCGACGATCAGTGCCCGGGCCTCGATCTCCCCCGACCCCTCCATGAGCACGGCTCGGGCCGGCCCGCGCGCCTCGAAACCGACGACGTCCTGGGCCAGGACCATCTCGGCCCCGAAGCGGGTGGCCTGGGCCAGCGCCCGCTGGGTCAGGTCGGATCCGGTGACCCCCCGCGGGAAGCCCAGGTAGTTCTCGATGGCCGCGCTCTGCCCGGCCTGCCCACCGGGTGCCTCGCGCTCGACGATCACCGTGCTCAGCCCTTCGGAGGCGGCGTAGACGGCCGCGGCCAGCCCAGCCGGGCCGCCGCCGACGATGCACACGTCGTAGAGCGGTTGGTCCGCCCGGGTGCGCAACCCCATGGCGTCGGCCAGGTCCCGTGTCGTCGGTGCCCGCAGCGTCGCCCCCTCCGGCACGAGGACGAGGGGCAGATCGGCAGGCACCGCCTGCGCCAGCTCGCACAACCGCTGGGCCTCCTCGTCCCGCTCGACGTCGTACCACCGGTAGGGCACGTGGTTGCGGGCAAGGAAGTTCTTCAGGTCGTGGCTGCGTTCGGCCCACCGGTGGCCCACCAACCGCACCTCCGAGGCGTGGTCCGGGTGGGCGCGGGTCCAATCTTCGAGCAGGTCGTCGGTCACCGGGTAGAGCCGCTCGGTGGGAGGGTCCCAAGGCTTGAGCAGGTAGTAGTCGAGGCCGATGTCGTTGATCGCCTTGATTGCCACGTCGGTGTCCGCGTAGGCCGTCAACAACAGGTACTTGGCCTCCGGGGCCTGCGACCGCGCCTGCTCGAGCATCTCGATGCCGGTCATCTCGGGCATCCGCTGGTCGGCAGCGATCAGCGCCACCGGCTGGTCCCGCAGGGCCAACCGCGACAGCAGCGCGAGCCCCTCCGACCCGGAGGTCGCCTTGAGCACCCGGTAGCCGGCACCGTACCGCTCACGCAGGTCCCGCGAGATGGCCGCGGACACCATCGGGTCGTCGTCGACGGTCAGGATCACCGGTTTGGGCACGAGGGGTGCCTCCTCGAAGGAGCTGCGACGCCGAGCAGGTGGACTCCTCAAGGGGAGCGCTCGCCGTTTCAGTGTGCACCCGAACGGCGCGCCGGGAGCGGGAGTCAAGAGGTTTCGCGCCGTCCCGCCCCCGGCGAGGGGACGGCATACCGCCTGGTGTCTCAGACGTCGAGCGGCTGGTTCTCCAGGGACAGGTGGACCCGGACCACGCCCGCGAGGTGCTCGGCGACGGCCTGCGCGCGGCCGGCGTCGTCGGCCTCGACCATGACGCGGACGAGTGGCTCGGTGCCGGACTTGCGCAAGAGGACCCGCCCGTGGTCGCCGAGGTCCTCCTCCGCCTCGCGCACGGCGCCCTGGACCTCGGGGTCCTCATCGACCCGCAGCTTGTCGACGCCGGAGACGTTGATCATGACCTGCGGCAGCCGGACCATGACCGACGCGAGGTCCTCCAGCGACCGGCCCGACTCGGCCACGCGCGAGGCCAGCATCAGCCCGGTGAGGAGCCCGTCGCCGGTGGTGCCGTGCTCGAGCATGATCACGTGGCCGGACTGCTCGCCGCCGAGGGAGTAGCCGCCCTTGCGCATGCCTTCGAGGACGTAGCGGTCGCCCACGGCAGTCTGCCGCACGACGATGCCCTCGCGCTCCATCGCCTGCAGCATCCCGAGGTTGCTCATCACCGTCGCGACCAGGGTGGCGTCGGCGAGCGCGTGGTGCTCGCGCATCGACAGCGCCAGCACCGCCATGATCTGGTCACCGTCCACGACGCGCCCCGCGCCGTCCACGGCGAGGCAGCGGTCTGCGTCGCCGTCGACGGCGAAGCCGAAGTCGGCGCCGTGCTCGACGACCGCCCGCTGCAGGTTCTCCAGGTGCGTGGAGCCGTAGCCCTCGTTGATGTTGCAGCCGTCCGGCTCACAGCCGATCTCCGTCACGCGGGCCCCGGCCTCGGTGAGCGCCCGGGGGCCGACGACCGACGCGGCACCGTGGGCACCGTCGAAGACCACGTGCAGTCCGTCGAGCCGGTGCGGCAGCGCACTCACCAGGTGCTCGACGTAGCGGTCGGCGCCGTCGGCCAGCGGCAGCA
Organism: Segeticoccus sp.; assembly: GCF_035708005.1. Classification (NCBI taxonomy): domain Bacteria; kingdom Bacillati; phylum Actinomycetota; class Actinomycetes; order Micrococcales; family Intrasporangiaceae; genus Segeticoccus; species Segeticoccus sp. The sequence continues at coordinate 23,390 of NZ_DASSTI010000026.1, forward strand.
CGCGCCCGACCCTCGTGCCGGTGGGGCGGTTCCACCCCTCGCCCATCCGTGCCTCGATCGCGTCCTCGATGGCGTCCGGCAGCTTGTGGCCGCCGCGCGCGAAGAACTTGATGCCGTTGTCCGGCATCGGGTTGTGCGACGCCGAGAGCATCGCCCCGAGGTCAGTGCCCATGTCGGCCACGAGGAAGGCGATCGCCGGCGTCGGCAGCACGCCCGCGTCGAGGACGTCCACCCCCGCGGAGGCCAGCCCGGCGACGGTGGCCGCCCCCAGGAACTCCCCCGAAGCACGCGGGTCACGGCCCACGATGGCCCGGGGCCGGTGCCCCTCGAAGGCCCCCTGCTCGGCCAGCACGTGAGCCGCGGCCACGGACAGGTCCAGCGCCAATTCGGCGGTGATGTCCCGGTTCGCGACTCCACGCACACCGTCGGTCCCAAAGAGTCGGGCCACAAGTCTCCCTCTCCACGTCTTCGGTCCGGGGCCGAGCCGGGATTCTCACAGCCACGACCCGCGGCACAACTTACTCCCAGACGGCAGTGGCGGCCCCGAGCGACTCGGGACCGCCACCACTCGTGCTTGTCATGCGCAGCCTGACTCTTCGTCAGCGCTGAACCATCTCGCGCTTCCTCGAACCTCGCTGCGCTCGGCTCTTCGTCAGCGCTTGCTGTACTGCGGAGCCTTGCGCGCCTTCTTCAGACCCGCCTTCTTGCGCTCCGGCACCCGCGCGTCGCGGGTGAGGAAGCCGGCCTTCTTCAGGACCGGGCGGTTGAGCTCGGCGTCGGCCTCGTTGAGCGCCCGGGCCACGCCGAGGCGCATCGCGCCGGCCTGGCCGGAGGCGCCGCCGCCGTGCACGCGCGCGAGCACGTCATACGCGCCGTCGAGCTCCAGGGCCTTCAGCGGCTCGGAGACGATCTGCTGGTGCACCTTGTTGGGGAAGTACTCCTCCAGGGTGCGACCGTTGATCTTCCAGGTGCCGGTGCCCGGCACGATGCGGACGCGGGCGATGGCCTGCTTGCGGCGACCGGTCGCGGCGCCGGGGACGGACGCGCTCGGACGGCGCTCCTCGCCCGCGACGACCGGGGTCTCGGACTCGGTCGTGTAGGTGCTGGGCACCTGCTCCTCCGCCTCGGGGGCGCCGGCCTGCTCGTTGGTGGTGTCAGCCACGGTTCTCCTCGTTTCCTATCGCGAGAGGTCCTGGCGGACTTACTGCGCGACCTGTGAGATCTCGTAGTGCACCGGCTTCTGCGCCTGGTGCGGGTGGGTGTCTCCGGCGTAGACCTTCAGCTTGCTCAGCTGCTGACGGCCCAGGGAGTTCTTCGGAAGCATCCCGCGCACGGCCTTCTCGACGGCCTTCGTCGGGTTCTTGGCGAGCAGCTCCTCGTAGGACTGCGACTTCAGCCCACCCGGGAACCCGGAGTGGCGGTAGGCCTTCTTCTGCTCGAGCTTGGCACCGGTCAGCGCGACCTTGTCGGCGTTGATGATGATGACGAAGTCGCCGGTGTCGACGTGCGGCGCGAAGGTCGGCTTGTGCTTGCCGCGCAGCAACTGCGCGGTCTGGCTCGCGAGCCGGCCGAGCACGACGTCAGTGGCGTCGATGATGTGCCAGGCGCGCGTGATGTCGCCCGGCTTCGGGGTGTACGTACGCACGGTCGTAGCCCTCGTTCTCTCGTGTACTGGCAGGAACAGCGGTTCTGCGGTGCACCCTCCGCGTCCCGTCGGGTGCCGCGGTGGTCGTGGCGCGACCCCCGGCCGCGTCTCGCACAACTCCGTCAAGTTTACGGGCGTCCCGAGCGACCCTCCAAATCTGGGCCGAAGCGTTGCGGGACAAGGAGATTCAAGCGCGTGTCCGGCATACAGCGTTGTGGTGCACAAGTTGTGTGCACAGATAGTGTGCAGGTATGCCGACCCGCAGCCGCCGCTCGACCGTCCCCTCCCGCCCCCGCTCTGGCGCGCCCACACGCTTGGACCGGCCCGCCCTGCACGCGCTGGCCCACCCGCTGCGGTCCCGGCTGCTCGGGCAGCTGCGCGTGCACGGCGACGCGACGGCGACCGAGCTGGCGGAGGCGCTCGGCACCAACACGGGCGCGACGAGCTACCACCTGCGGCGGCTCGAGGAGGTCGGGCTGGTGGCCGACACGGGCGCGGGAACGGGCCGGCGGCGGGTGTGGACGGCCGTGCCCGAGCGGCCGGCGTCCGAGGGCGCGTCGGACGTGCCGGACGAGCCGCTCGACGAGGATGACGCCGCGGCGCTGGCGTGGCTGGAGCGGGACTACGTGGACCACTTCGCCGGCCAGGCCGCCGGGTGGTTGGAGAGCCGCTCGGCGTGGCCGGCGCCGTGGGCGGACGAGTGCGGTCTGGCCGACCACGCGGTGCTGGTCAGCGCCGAGCAGCTCGTGTCGCTGCAGGCCGAGCTCGGCGAGGTGCTGGCGCGGTACCGCCGCGCCGGGGCGGGGGCGCCCGGGGCGAAGCGGGTCGTGGTCTACACGTGTCCACTGCCGGTCGACCCGCCACCGGCGCGGTGAACCCGTCGCGTCGACATTCCTCACGCCGCCGTGAAAAGTGCAGTCCTCAGCCGACCGGGCGCTTGTTGCTGAAGGCTCGCCGCTCGCGAGGACCGCGAATCTTCAGCAACAACCCGGGTCAACGGGCCCGGCGGACCCGAGCCTCGTCCCAGACCGGCTCGGCCGACTCGTAGACCGCTCCGTCCTCGCCGAACACGAGGAACCGGTCGAACCCGCGCGCGAACCACCGGTCGTGGGTGACCGCCAGCACGGTCCCCTCGAACGCCGCGAGCCCCTCCTCGAGCGCCTCGGCGGAATGCAGGTCGAGGTTGTCGGTCGGCTCGTCGAGCAGCAGCAGCGTCGCACCGGACAGCTCCAGCAACAGGATCTGGAACCGCGCCTGCTGACCACCCGACAGCGACTCGAAGGTCTGCTCACCGGCCCGCGCCAGCTCGTAGCGGTCCAGGGCCCGCGCCGCCTCGTCGCGCGGCCGGCCCCGCCGGTGCTCGTCACCGCGGTGCAGGATCTCCAGCAGCGTGCGACCCATTCGCCCGCTGGCCGGAGCCAGCGTGCCAGCGGGAGGCGCCCCCAGCGCGGGGTGCTCGTGCGTCTGGGCGAACCACCCCGGCCGCACCCGCGACCCCAGCCGCGCCACCCCGGTGTGGGCGACAGGGGACGGTCTGTGGGCAGCTCCCGAGGGCATGCCGGCGTCAGCCAGTGGGGGAACGTTCCCGACCGGCCGGTGCTCCGGCTCCGGGTCGCTCCCGCCGGCTGCGAGCAGGCGGAGGAAGTGCGACTTGCCCGACCCGTTGCTCCCCAGGACGGCGACCCGCTCGCCGTACCAGACCTCGAGGTCGAACGGTTCCATGAGGCCGGTGAGCTCGAGCCGGGAGCAGATCACCGCCCGCTTGGCGGTCCGTCCGCCCGTCAGCCGCATCCGCACGTTCTGCTCCCGGGCCACGGCCTCGGGCGGCCCCGCGTCCTCGAAGCGCCGGAGCCGGGTCTGCGCCGCCTGGTAACGCGCGGCCATGTCGGAGTTGTAGGCCGCCTTCTGCTTGTACAGCTGCACCAGCGCCGTGAGCTTGGCGTGCTCCTCGTCCCAGCGGCGGCGCAGTTCCTCGAGCCGCGCGTTCCGGTCTGCCCGTGCCTGGTGGTAGCTCGCGAACCCACCCGGGTGCACCCACAGCGTGCTGCCCGCCGCTCCCGGCTCGAGGGTGGCGATCCGCGTCGCCACCTGGTTCAGCAGCTCGCGGTCGTGGCTGATGAACAGCACCGTCTTCGGCGAGGCGATGAGCTGCTCCTCGAGCCACCGCTTGGCCGGCACGTCGAGGTAGTTGTCCGGCTCGTCGAGGAGCAGCACCTCGTCCGGCCCGCGCAGCAGCGCCTCCAGCACCAGCCGCTTCTGCTCCCCGCCGGACAGCGTGGACACCTGACGCCACTGGGCCTTCTCGAACGGCACGCCCAGCGCCGCCACGGTGCAGACGTCCCACAGCGTCTCCTGCTCGTAGCCGCCGACGTCGGCCCAGTCCGCGAGCGCCTGCGCGTAGCGCAGCTGGGTCGGCTCGTCATCGACCTCCATCATCGCCAGCTCCGCGACGTCGACGGCCTGCGCGCCCTGCCGGACGCGCGGCGGCGCCACGGACACCAACAGGTCCCGCACGGTCGAGTCATCGCGCACGGACCCGACGAACTGCCGCATGATGCCGAGGCCGCCGCTGCGGGTGACCGCGCCTTCCTGGGCCGGGAGGTCCCCGGCGATGAGCTTCGACAGCGTCGTCTTGCCCGTGCCGTTCGGGCCGATGAGGGCCACCTTGGCGCCCTCGCCCACCCGCAGGCTGACCTCGCTGAGCAGCGGACGGCCGTCCGCGAGCGTGTAGCTGACCGTGTTGACGTCGACGTGACCCACGACCGGCAAGTCTGACGCACGAGGTGCGTGCCCGTCATACCCATTGAGTCGGTATGCCGACCGCACCCGCCAAGCCCCACCCCACCCCGGGTGCCCCACCACTGGGCACTGACGGTCGGTGGGGATCGAGGTCGTCGGTCGGTGGGGATCGAGGTCGTCGGTCGGGGATAACGGCTCGACCCGGGCACCCCGGCTCGCTATCGTCCCGCGGGTGCCGACCGAGACCTCGCCGACCTTGCCGATCCACGCCGCCGACGTCCGCGACACCGTGGAGGACGTCATCGACCACCTCGCGCAGATCTCCGACGGCGCCTGGGACCTGCCCGCGGCCGGCCTGGACTGGAGCTGCCGCGAGACGGCGGCGCACATCCTCGACGACCTGGGCGGCTACGCGATGCAGCTGTCCGGCGAGCGCGGGCACGCCAAGGGGTACACACCGTTGGTGGAGCCGGTCCGGCCGCGGCCCGACGGCCCGGTCTTCACCTTCTGGCCCGAGGAGGACGGCGGCACCCGGGCGATCTGCGAATGCCTTGACGCGGTGGGCGGTCTGCTCGTGGCCGTGGTGGCGACGGCGCCGGCCGACCGGATCGGCTGGCACAACTACGGCGACTCCGACCGGGTCGGCTTCGCCGCGATGGGGGCCGCCGAGACGGTCCTGCACGCGCACGACATCCTCACCGCCCAGGCAGTGGACTACCGCCCCGACGACGGCGTCGTGTCGCGGGTGCTGGACCGGATCTTCCCGGAGGCGACCCGCACGGACGACCCGTGGCGAGACCTGCTGACCGCCACGGGCCGCACGCCGGAGACCCGCGGGAAGCCGTGGCGCTGGGACTCGGCGGTGCGCTGACCCTTCAGGAGGCCCAGATGCGGGCGAGCAGCCGGCCGCCGACCTGACGCATGGCCGCGAGCACCGGCCCGCGCAGCTCGGGCTGCGCAGCGGCGTCCCAGTTGCCGAGCACCGCGTAGGCCAGCGCACCTGCCGGCCCCGAGGCGGCCCCGACGTCGATGCGCACCCCCCGCTCCGTGCCGGTCTTGTTGAACAGCGCCAACCCCTCGTCCGGGTCGACGTGCGCGAGCGGGTCGAGGCCGAACGCCGCCGCCACCATGGACAGGTCGGTGTCCGTGCCGAGCCACCGGCGCACCTGTGCCGCAACGGGATCCGCGGCCTCCGCCCGCTGGTGGATCTCGCTGACGAGCGCGCACAGCTCGTCGCCCCTCCCCCGGGACAGGGTCAGCGGGTCGTCGGCCGGCCGGTCGTCGCGCACCTGGTCGAGCAGCCGGGTGTCGGCGAAGCCGCGCCGTTCGGCCTGCGCCGTGGTGGCCTCCAGCCCGACGTGCCGCAACAGCACGTTCGTGGCGAGGTTGTCGCTGACCGCGCCGACCAGCAGCGCAAGGTCGGCGACCCGCTGCGACTGGTTCCGGAAGTGTTGCAGGAGACCGGAATCGGCGATCAGGTCATCGTCACTGACGTCCAGGACCAGATCGGGATCGAGCCGCCCGTCCGCGAGCTGCTCGGCGACCTCGAGCAGCAGGAAGAGCTTGCCGACGCTCGCGGTCGTCAGGACGGTGGCGGGGGTGAGCGCGTCGAGCACCTCCCCGGTGGCTGCGTCGCGCACCTGTGCGCTCCAGCGCACCCCCTCCACGGTGGTCAACGGAGCGAGCAGTCCGGGGTCCTCGATCGTCTGAGCAGGCATGGGCACACTCTGGCAGAGCGGTGGCGCATTCGCGGGCAGGCGGAGCATGGTGGAGCCATGTCCCCCCACGCCTCCACCACCGGCGCCGACGTGCACGTCCCACCGCCGGTGCTGTATGCCGTCCCCTTCGCCGCGCTGTCGCTGCTCGGCCGGGCCCTCCCGCTCCGACTGCCCGGCGGCCGCGCCACGCGCAGTGGTGGCTTCGCTCTCGTGGCAGCGGGACTCGCGCTCGGGGTCACTGGTGCCCGGACCATCCTCGGGCACGACTCGAGCATCCACCCCGACGGCGAGGTGAGCACGATCGTCCGCGACGGCCCGTACCGCTTCTCCCGCAACCCGATCTACCTCGGGCTCACCCTCGTCTACACCGGGGGCGCCCTCGCGCAGCGGTCCGCGCTGCCGTTGTTCGGCCTGCCCGGGGTGCTCGTTGCGATGCAGAACCTGGTGATCCAGCGGGAGGAGCACTACCTGCGGGAGCGCTTCGGGTCGGCATACACCTCCTACTGCGCGCAGGTGCGCCGCTGGCTGTGAGCCGCGGGTCCGGTCACTGCGGCAGGGTCCGTATGGCGCGTGCCTCCTCCGCCCGTTGCTCCAGGTCGGCGTCGGGCGGGTAGGTCACCTCCTCCAGGCACAGGCCCTGCGGCGGCATGACCACCACGGCAGGGTCGCGCCGGGCGGCCGCGAGCACTTCCGCCGGCCAGTCCACCGGCCTGCGCCCCTCTCCGACCGGCAGGACGGCCCCGACCAGGGAGCGGACCATCGAGTGGCAGAACGCGTCGGCGACCACCGTGCCGACGCAGGTGCCGTCGGGCTCCCGCCGCCAGGAGTAGTCGAGCAGCGTGCGGATCGTGGTCGCCCCCTCGCGCTTCTTGCAGAACGCCGCGAAGTCCTGGAGCCCAAGCAGCCGCTGCGCCGCGGCGTGCATCGCGGTGACGTCGAGGGGGTGCCGGACCGTCACCGTGTCGCGGCGGCGAGTGGGGTCGGCACGGTCGGGCCGGTCGCAGAGGCGGTAGGTGTAGCGCCGTGACGTGGCCGAGAACCGGGCGTCGAAGCCGGGAGGGGCGGGGCGAGCCGCCCGGACCACGACGTCGGCGGGCAGCACGCCGTTGAGGCGGGTGACGGCCGCGGCCTCGGGCCGTCGTCCTGAGCGCCCGGGGAGACGGTCCCACGCGGCGCGGTCGACGTCGGCGTGGCAGACCGCGCCCCGGGCGTGCACCCCGGCGTCGGTGCGCCCGGCGACGGTCAGCCGGACCGGTTGCGGGGACCGGAGCACGGTGGTCAGCGCCGGCGACAGGGCGTCTTCGACGGTGCGGCGGGCCGGTTGCGCGGCCCAGCCGGAGAAGTCGGTCCCGTCGTAGGCGAAGTCGATCCGGATGCGCAGCAGCGAGGGGTCCACCTGCCGACCGGCTTGCGTCTGCGCCACGCTCGGCACCCTAGCCCGGTGGCGCGGTCGACCGAAAACCGCTCGCGTCGCTGGCAGGTGCCCGCTAGCGTCGCGTGCATGTCGCGCGCACGACTCGCCGATGCCCTGCTGGACCTGGACCGTGAGGCGGTGCTGCGGACCTTCCTCGCCGAGGACGGCAGCATCCCCACGATGCCGAGCAAGCTGACCAAGCGGCTGCTGGTGCTGGACCACGTGGCGCAGGCCTTCGCCCCGGGTGAGCGCTGCGCCGAGACCGAGGTCAACAGCCGGCTGCGCGCGTTCCACCCTGACGTGGCGATGCTGCGGCGCTACCTGGTCGACGAGGGCTTCCTCGCCCGGGAGGACGGCGTCTACTGGCGCTGCGGCGGCACCGTTCCGGCCAGCTGACCCGGGCCGCGACCGCCGCGACCCCCGGGACGGCGAAGGGGCGCCCCACCTGCTGGTGGGACGCCCCTTCGCACGGGTGAGACCGTGGTGGACCGGCCGGCCGGTCCGCCGGGTCAGGACTCCGAGGTCGTGGAGTCCTCGGCGTTCTCCGACGAGGCCGCTTCCGTGGTCGGCGTCTCCTCGGAGGGCACGACGTCCTCGGCGGGAGCCTCGGCAGCGGCCGGCTCGACGGCCTCGGCCGACGCGGAGTCGACCTGCTCCTGCGGGGCCTCGGCCGACTCGGTCGCCTCCGCGGACTCGGTCGCCTCGGTGGGAGCCTCAGCCGATTCGGCGGACTCGGACTCGGCGACGACCGCGGCGTCCTTCGCGCTGCGCCGCGTGGCCGCCTCGGCCTCGCGCACGGTGGCCTGCTTCGGCGACAACGGCTCGCGCACCAGCTCGATGACCGCCATGGGAGCGTTGTCGCCCTTGCGCGGACCGATCTTGGTGATGCGCGTGTAGCCACCCTGCCGCTCGGCCATGTCCGGGGCGATCTCGGTGAACAGGCGGTGCACGACACCCTTGTCCCGCACGACGGTCAGGACCCGGCGGCGGGCCGCGAGGTCACCGCGCTTGGCGAAGGTGACCAGGCGCTCGGCGAGCGGGCGCAACCGCTTGGCCTTGGCCGCCGTCGTGGTGATCTGGTCGTGCTCGAACAGCGCCGTCGCGAGATTGCTCAGGATGAGCCGCTCGTGCGCCGGCCCGCCTCCGAGGCGGGGACCCTTGGTGGGGGTGGGCATGGTTTCTCCTTAGGTTGCTGACCCGAACCGCGATCGGGTGTCCGTGCCGCGGCGGCGGGTCACCCGAACCCAGGGGGTCGGACGGGTGGGGTCAGTACTGCTCGTCCTCGGCGTAGGCCGCGTCGACGTCGGCGTCCTCGTCGTCGGACTCGTCGTAGTTCGCGATCGCGCTGGCGTCGAACCCGGGCGGGCTGTCCTTGAGCTGCAGCCCCATGTCGACGAGCTTGGCCTTGACCTCGTCGATCGACTTCGCACCGAAGTTGCGGATGTCGAGCAGGTCCGCCTCGCTACGGCCGACGAGCTCACCCACGGTGTGGATGCCCTCGCGCTTGAGGCAGTTGTAGGAGCGGACGGTCAGGTCGAGGTCCTCGATCGGCAGCGCCAGGTCGGCGGCCAGGGCGGCGTCGGTCGGCGACGGGCCCATGTCGATGCCCTCGGCCTCGACGTTGAGCTCGCGGGCCAAGCCGAACAGCTCGACCAGCGTCTTGCCGGCGGAGGCGAGCGCGTCGCGCGGGGCCATCGAGTTCTTGGTCTCGACGTCGACGATGAGCTTGTCGAAGTCGGTGCGCTGCTCGACCCGGGTGGCCTCGACCTTGTAGGTCACGGCCAGCACCGGGGAGTAGATGGAGTCCACGGGGATGCGGCCGATCTCGGCGTCACCGGACTTGTTCTGCGAGGCGGAGACGTAGCCGCGGCCGCGCTCGACCGTGAGCTCCATCTCCACCTTCCCCTTGTCGTTCAGGGTGGCGATGTGCAGGTCGGGGTTGTGCACCTCGACGCCGGCCGGCGGGGTGATGTCGGCGGCGGTGACCGCGCCCGGTCCCTGCTTGCGCAGGTACATGACGACCGGCTCGTCGTGCTCGCTCGAGACGACCAGACCCTTGATGTTGAGGATCATCTCGGTGACGTCCTCCTTGACCCCGGGGATCGTGGAGAACTCGTGCAGCACGCCGTCGATGCGGATGCTGGTGACGGCCGCACCGGGGATGCTGGACAGCAGGGTGCGACGCAGGGAGTTGCCGAGGGTGTAGCCGAAGCCGGGCTCGAGCGGCTCGATGACGAACCGGGAGCGGGCGTCGGAGACGACCTCCTCGGAGAGGGTGGGGCGCTGGGCAATCAGCACGGTGATTTCCTTTCCACGGGCGACCGCTATATGACGCCTCGTGACTGCCGAGGAGTGACCTCGGCGGTTGGACCCGCATCTGTCCGCGGGCCCAACACTGCCGGTATGCCGGGTGGTCGGGCTCCCAGCGGAAGCGCACCACCCGGCATACCGGAATGCTGTGACTAGACCTTGGAGTAGAACTCGACGATGAGCTGCTCCTGGATCGCCGTGTCGATGACCTGGCGGGCCGGGAGGGAGTGCACGAGGATGCGCATCTGGTTGGGGATGGCCTCGAGCCACGCCGGGACCTGACGCTCACCGTGGGTCTCGCGGGCGACGATGAACGGCGTCATCTCGACCGACTTCTTGCGGACCTCGATGATGTCGTTCTCGGAGACGCGGTAGCTGGGGATGTCGACCTTGTGGCCGTTCACCAGAAAGTGGCCGTGACGGACCAGCTGGCGGGCCATGTCGCGCGAGGCGGCGAAGCCGGCGCGGTAGACGACGTTGTCCAGACGACTCTCCAGGATGCGCAGCAGGTTCTCACCCGTCTTGCCGGAGCGGCGGTGCGCCTCCTCGTAGTAGCCCCGGAACTGCTTCTCCAGGATGCCGTAGATGCGCGTGGCCTTCTGCTTCTCGCGCATCTGCAGCAGGTACTCGCTGTCCTTGGTGCGCGCGCGACCGTGCTCGCCCGGGGGGTAGGGGCGCAGCTCGATCGGGCACTTCGGGGAGTCGCACTTGGCTCCCTTGAGGTACAGCTTGGTCTTCTCTCGGCGGCAGCGCTTGCAGTCAGCGCCGGTGTAACGCGCCATGGTTCAAATTCTCCTTGTCCTGCGGATCAGACGCGACGACGCTTGGGCGGGCGGACGCCGTTGTGTGGCGTGGGGGTGACGTCGCTGATGGCGCCGACCTCAAGGCCGGTGGCGGTCAGCGAGCGGATCGCGGTCTCCCGACCGGAGCCCGGGCCCTTGACGAAGACATCGACCTTGCGCATGCCGTGCTCCATGGCACGTCGCGCGGCAGCCTCGGCGGCCATCTGCGCGGCGAACGGCGTGGACTTGCGCGAGCCCTTGAAGCCGACCTGGCCGGCCGAGGCCCACGAGATCACGGCACCGGAGGGGTCCGTGATCGAGACGATGGTGTTGTTGAACGTGCTCTTGATGTGAGCCTGCCCGTGGGCGACGTTCTTCTTCTCCTTGCGGCGCACCTTGCGGGCGCCCGCAGCCTGACGGCTCTTCGGAGGCATTGGCTGGTTTCTCTCCTGCTAGACGAGTATGTCGATCCGCGCACCTGCGTGACCACGCGGGCAGCCGGGGGGTGTGCGGGGGCGGAGCCCCCGCAGGTAGGTCCTACTTGCCGGCCTTCTTCTTGCCGGCGACGGTGCGCTTCGGGCCCTTGCGGGTGCGCGCGTTGGTCTTGGTGCGCTGGCCACGGACCGGCAGTCCCCGGCGGTGGCGCAGGCCCTCGTAGCTGCCGATCTCCACCTTGCGGCGGATGTCGGCGGCCACCTCGCGGCGCAGGTCACCCTCGACCTGGTAGTTGCCCTCGATGTGGTCGCGCAGCTTGACGAGATCGTCGTCGTTCAGGTCACGCACACGCGTGTCCGCGCTGACGCCGGTCGCGGTCAGGGTCTCCAGGGCCCGGGTGCGGCCGACGCCGAAGATGTAGGTGAGTGCCACCTCGACGCGCTTGTCGCGCGGAAGGTCGACACCGACGAGACGTGCCATCGGAAGTGTTCTCCTGATCGGTGCGGAGGTCTGGTGCAACACCGGTCCGCGGGGCCGTGCCCTGCGGTCCCCGGCCTCCGCGGCCGGGGGTGACGTCCCCGCCGGGGCGGGGGGTCGGGTGCTGCAGTGGTGCGGGTGCGTGCTTCTCGGTCGTGAAGCCGCGACGCGTGTGGTCCCTGCTCAGCCCTGACGCTGCTTGTGGCGCAGGTTCTCGCAGATGACCATGACCCGCCCGTTGCGGCGGATCACCTTGCACTTGTCGCAGATCTTCTTGACGCTCGGCTGAACCTTCATCTGCCTGCTGTCTTCGGATCGGGCCCTGGGCTGCCCCCGCGCGAGCGCGAGCGCTCGGACGCGGACGTCATACCAGGATCTGGTGGATCGGGAGCAATGGAACGTGGCCGTTCAGCGCGTGCTGGCCGGCCGGTGCACCGGGGCTCGGGGCCTCAGCGGTAGCGGAAGACGATGCGACCGCGGGACAGGTCGTACGGGCTCAGCTCGACCACGACCCGGTCCTCGGGGAGGATCCGGATGTAGTGCTGGCGCATCTTGCCCGAGATGTGAGCGAGGACCTTGTGACCGTTGCTCAGCTCGACGCGAAACATCGCGTTGGGCAGAGCCTCGACGATCGTGCCCTCGATCTCGATGACGCCGTCCTTCTTCGCCATGTCCTCCACAATCCGTTGGCGACCCACCGGGGGACCCGGCGAGCCTGGTGCGTTCCGTCTGGCACACGTGTGACGAAGCCCTGACGCCACCACAACCAGCCGCGGGGACGGCGTCAGGACGAGATGCTCGTGAACCGACACACAAGAATACTTCACGTCAAGCTGAACTCGAAATCCGGTCAGCCGTGACGGTTGACGGTGTGGTCAGCTCAAGGGCCCGTACGACGCACCGAGAGCGGACAGCCGCTCCTCGCCCCCGTCCAGCGCGGTGAGCACCCACAGCCCGTGCTCGGTGACGGCGACGGTGTTCTCCCAGTGCGCGGCGCGCGAGCCGTCGGCCGTGATCACCGTCCACTCGTCCTCCAGGAGGTGGGTCTCGGCGGAGCCGAGGGTGACCATCGGCTCGATCGCGACGGTGGTGCCGACCCGCACGGTGGGACCGCGGTCGCGCACCCGGTAGTTGGGGACCTGCGGGTCCTGGTGCATCTCGGTGCCGATGCCGTGGCCGACGTAGTCCTCGACGATGCCGTACTCGCGCCCCGACCGCTCGCCCGCCTCGACGAGGCTGTCCTCGACGGCGGCGCCGACGGCGTACAGCGACTCGCCCACCGCCAGGGCTGCGATGCCGGCCCACATCGAGTCCTCGGTGGCGTCGATGAGCTCGAGGTCCTCGGGCCGGGCGGCGTCGCGCCCGCCGACGACCAGGGACAGCGCGGCGTCACCGTGCCACCCGTCCACGATGGCACCGCAGTCGATCGAGATGAGGTCGCCCTGCTCGAGCACCCGACCGCCGGGGATGCCGTGCACGACCTCCTCGTTGACCGAGGTGCACAGGCTGCCGGTGAAGCCGTGGTAACCCAGGAAGGACGGCGTCGCGCCGCAGCCGCGGATGTGCTCCTCCGCCAGCTCGTCGAGCTGGCGGGTGGTCATGCCCGGACGCACCGTCTGGGCCATGAGCTGGAGGGTCTGGCCGACCACCAGGCCGGCCCTGCGCATCCGCAGGAGCTGGTCGGGGGTCTTGGTGTCGAGTCGGGACCTGCCGAACATCAGGACGACGCAGCCCCTCGCAGCGCCGCGCTGATCCGCTCGAACACCTCGTCCACCGTGCCCATGCCGTCGACCTGCACCAGCAGGCCGCGGCCGGAGTAGACCTCCGTCAGGGGTGCCGTCTCGCGACGGTAGATCGCCTGCCGCTCGCGGATGACCTCCTCGGTGTCGTCGTCGCGCCCCTGCTCCTCGGCGCGCTTGAGCAGCCGCTGGACCACGGCGTCCTCGTCGACGGTGAGCTCGAGCACGGCCTCGAGGCGGTGGTCGTGCTCGGCGAGGATCGCGTCGAGGGCGTCGACCTGGGCAGCGGTGCGCGGGTACCCGTCGAGCAGGAAGCCCTGCTCCGCGTCGGCCTCGAACAGGCGGTCGCGCACGATCGCGTTGGTGATCTCGTCGGTGACGTAGCCACCGGAGGCGAGCACCTCCTTGACCTGCAGGCCCAGGGGGGTCTCGTTCTTGATGTTGGCGCGGAAGATGTCACCCGTCGAGACGGCCGGGATGCCGAACTCGGCGGCGATCTTCGCGGCCTGCGTGCCCTTACCGGCACCGGGCGGGCCGAGGATGATGAGGCGCATTTACCGGAGGAACCCTTCGTAGTGACGCTGCTGCAGCTGGGACTCGATCTGCTTCACGGTTTCCAGCCCCACACCGACGATGATGAGGATGGAGGTGCCACCGAACGGGAAGTTCTGGTTGGCGTTGACGAGCACCAGCGCGATGAGCGGGATCAGCGAGATGAGGCCGAGGTAGATGGCCCCGGGGACCGTGATGCGGGTGAGCACGTAGTCGAGGTACTCGGCCGTGGGTCGCCCGGCGCGGATACCTGGGATGAAGCCGCCGTAGCGCTTCATGTTGTCGGCGACCTCGACCGGGTTGAACGTGATCGACACGTAGAAGAACGTGAAGAACAGGATCAGCGCGATGTACGTCGCCATGTAGATCGGGTGGTCACCCCGCACGAGGTGCTGCTCGACCCACGTCACCCAGCCGGCCTGGTCACCGGTGGCCGACCGGTTGAACTGTGCCACCAGCGAGGGCAGTGCGAGCAGCGAGGAGGCGAAGATCACGGGGATGACGCCGGCCATGTTGACCTTGAGCGGGATGTAGGTCGAGGTGCCGCCGTACATCTGGCGGCCCACCTGCCGCTTGGCGTACTGGACCGGGATCCGCCGCTGGCTCTGCTCGACGAAGACCACGAGGGCAATGATGAGGAAGCCCAGCAGGATGACGCCGACGAAGACGTCCCAGCGGCCGTCCTGCTGCTGGATCGCCCACAGCGAGCCGGGGAACGAGCTGGCGATGGAGGTGAAGATCAGCAGCGACATGCCGTTGCCGATGCCCTTGTCGGTGACGAGCTCACCGAGCCACATGACGACGCCGGTGCCGGCGGTCATGGTGAGGACCATGATGACCAGGGTCGGGATCGACTCGTTGGGCAGGATCTTGGTGCAGTCGGGACCGAACAGGGCCGAGGGGTTCTGCGCGAACGTGATGAGCGTCGAGGACTGCAGCACCGCCAGGCCGATGGTGAGGTACCGCGTGTACTGCGTCATCTTGGTCTGGCCCTGCTGGCCCTCCTTCTTGAGGGCCTCGAACCGCGGGATGACCACGGTGAGCAGCTGCACGATGATGCTGGCCGTGATGTACGGCATGATCCCGAGCGCAAAGATCGACAGCTGGAGCAGCGCGCCGCCGCTGAAGAGGTTTGCCAGGCCCAGCACGCCGGAGTTCTTCGGCGCGCTCTTGATGCAGGCCTGCACGGCCGAGTAGCTCACGCCCGGGACGGGCACGTGCGAGCCCAACCGGAAGATCACGATGATGAAGAGCGTGAACAGCAACTTCCTGCGCAGGTCCGGCGTCTTGAACGCGCGGGTGAAGGCGGTGAGCACAGGTCCTCCTGGTGGCGCGGGGATCTCCCGCGGGAACGGTCAGGCAATCCCGAGAACGATACCCCGGGAGTCTCGCAGCGCCGTACGGGCAGGCGTTTCGAGGGGCGTGGCCCGCACGCAGGGGCGCCGGCTGCACGCGGCGAGCGGTCCGTGCCGCGGCGCACGAGGCGCCAGACACGTATGCCGCGGGCTCACCGAGTCGTGAGCCCGCGGCATACGTCGTGGTGCAGGGTGGTCAGGCCGAGGCGACCGAGCCGCCGGCGGCCTCGATCTTCTCCTTGGCGCTGGCCGAGACCGCGTCGACGGTCACGGCGACCTTGACGTCGATCTCGCCGGTGCCGAGCACCTTGACCGGGTAGCCGTCACGGACGGCACCCTTGGCCACGAGGTCGGCGACGGTCACGTCACCACCCTGGGGGTAGAGGGCGGAGAGGCGGTCGAGGTTGACGACCTGGTACTCCACCTTGAACGGGTTCTTGAAGCCGCGCAGCTTCGGCAGCCGCATGTGCAGCGGCATGGAGCCACCCTCGAACCGCTCGGGCACCTGGTAGCGGGCCTTGGAGCCCTTGGTGCCACGACCGGCGGTCTTGCCCTTGGAGCCCTCACCGCGACCCACGCGGGTCTTGGCGGTCTTGGC